>JBAZFD010000108.1:0-6650 GCA_041653575.1 Thermodesulfovibrionales bacterium | reverse complement strand
AGGTGAAGGATCCTGACGAGGGGGCAGGCGTTCAATCGTCATATTTTTACTCGCCGAACGAAGGGGTGGCTGGGGCTGTTTTCAGTGGTAACGGGATGCTTTTATGCTTTTACCACGGTCAACCTTCCTGTGGCTATGTTTTTTGCCTTTGTGGTGGTTGGCTTCATTTACGGAGTGTCCAACAAGAATATTCAGGGTAGGTTTGACGGCCTGGCAGAAGAAAATCCCTTTCTTTTTTCTTCTCGATATGCCGGTGTGAAAGGGAATATCTATCATACTGGCGAAGACGACTAAGAGGGGCTCTGGGGATAACACCCCAGAGCCCCTCTTAATTACCTTCCATCACAGCTGTTATTTCACTTGTCTTCCATAGGCATCATAAAGTGTGGGACGTGGAGATTGTGCCGCCTCCTTAGTTTTCCCAGAAACCTTACCTTTCCCGGGGGCATTATCTCCCCTTTTTATTCCTATCGATCCAAGCGTCCCAGCGAGTTCTTTTGTGCCAGTCATGAAGTCACTTACATATTGTCCGGCCTCGTCCCCGAAATGCTTGGTTACAACGCTGGAGAAGACTTCACCTGACACCTGCATATCTCTGTGTACCGTCCAAGAATCCTGATTGTAGGTTCTGGTCCAATACCGGCCAGAATCCCCGTCCACGGCAAGTTGCTTCCCTGTCTTCGTATCAGAGAATACGGTGGCTTTAAAGTCATGACCACCGAAGCTCACTTGTCCCTCAGAAACATGAATGCTGCTGGTCTTGCCAGTTACGATCTTCCCTGTTTGGGGATCAGTTGTTACGCTTTCCAGTACATAGCCCGCAGGGGTTGAAATTTTCCCATCGGAGTCTTTCTGCTCCTGCTGATACCGGACTACGGATTTGTCTATGCCGTATCTTTCCTGTCCAGCCACAAAAATAGGTTGTTTTAGCTCTTTGTCATACACCATATGGCCTGTTTTTACCCCATCAAGAGTCGCCAGAGTTACCTCTGTTCCTCCTGCCTTCTGGACATTCATGTGATCATAGACAGATTTATTTACATCCATTCTCTGAATGTCCGTGCCAAACCTTCCAAACACTCCATGGTTGAATGTCCTTCCTGACTTCTCATCCCTGAAGACATACCCCTGATTCTTGTCCCAGAAAAGGTCGTAATGGCCAGTCTGGGGGAGTCCCAGCTTTTTTGCCTCCTGAGCGTCCACTTCGACAGAATCATTCCGCTTGCTCATCTGCATGAGCTCTTTCAAGTCTATGTGCTTGGCGTCAGCGAATTTCTGGAGCTCATTGAACTTGGTGTATTCGTTCATGCCTTCCCAGGTCGAGAGCTGCCGCTGGAACCCCTTCACGTTCTCCTCCCTGCTTTTTGAGGGGTCTCCGAACATATCCGCCAGCTTTTCAGAGGCCTGCGCCCTTCCTGCCTCAGTTAGTAGTCCAGCCTTCTTCATGCCCAGTATTTCATCCTTTGACAGGGCACCGCCTTTGATCAGAGAGGCCGCGGCAATGGTGCCAACGGCTTCCATATAGCCTTTCCCGCTGCCGTACTCTTCCAGAGTCAAACCAGCGTCTTTCATGGCGCCCAAGACCGACATCCTTGTGACCGAATCCAGCCGACCAAAGGCTTCCTGAATGTCTCCAAGGGGATGAGCCCCCCCCGCCTGGTCCTGTATCCCCTGGAACCCCCTGAGCTCGGTGTAACTTTTATCTCCCAGGTATCCCGCGATATCACCTGCCGCCTCGTTTAAGGGCTTCCCGGTTTTCTCAGCCCAGTCTTGGACGAATTTCGCCTTCTGCCCGGTGTCCATGGTGGTAAGGGCGTCCTGCAGGCCTTCAACTGTGGTGCCGCGCTCTCCGGCGATCCTCTCAAAGGTCCCCTGTTGTTCGATATCCCTTCGGGTTCCTAAAGCCATAGCGCCCCCAACAGCGGTAGCCCCTATCCCGGCAGTCATGAGATTCTGCCATTTTGTGGATCTGGCTGTACCATCCAGCATGGAGGCCTGACTGGTAAGCGTGTTGCTCGCCATGAAACTGCCTCCTCCCATGTTCTGATTCCCTATGCTGACATTCCCAGCCCCTCTCACCTCAGCTCCTGTCTGTTGAGCCGTGTGCTGGGCTCCGGAGCCTCCAGAGGCGATCTGGATAGCACTGCTTACAGCGAAGTCGCCGCCTTTCAGCAGTCCCCAGGCAAGAGTGGGTATAGACCACGCAAAAGCCCCGATATACCCCAGGATCAGGTTGGCGTGCTCCCGAATGTTCTCTACATTATGGAAGCTCATGCCGGCGGTGTATGGCTGCAGCTCAGTGTTATAAAGAGCATCGTTGATCACCTTGGCGAACTGATGGTCGGCGAAGGCGTTGAGAATCACATACCCTGGCACCCACATCTGCAGAAAGAAATTGACCTTGATGAACATGATCAGCGCCGGGAGACCCGCCAGGGCTACAAAGACCGGGAGGAAGATGGACATTCCGTATACGAAGACCTCAAGGAGGTTCCTGATGGTGTGGACCATCTCGTTGAACATCGCAGCCCCCTCGATCCACCCTCCCCCTGCCTTCTTGAGAGACAGGTCATGGGCCAGGGCGCCGCTGTTGTACTTGGCGTCGTAGGCCAGCATAGAGCTTCTCAGGGAGTTCAACACGGCGAGCTGCATCATGTCGGTCTTGAACCCGTTGGTTGAGTTAGGAAAGTATCTTTCGAAGATCTGTCTGACCGTTGACAGGTAGCCCGGATCATTGGGATTGTTCCCCAGCGCCTCGTAATTGTACTGCTTGACCCAGCCGTTGAAAACCGTATCCCACTGCTGCAGGATGGCTCCTGGCGCAGTGGAGCAGCTCAGAGGATCCGTGGTGAACTGAGCATTGAGAAAGGTGTTGGGATCTGTAAAGGGATAGCCAATCGCAGGAATCTCCGTGAGGAGGTTTTTCCCCGTCATAAGGGTCCTCAGTCCTTGGGCATTCGGGGACCCCGATCCCGGGAGGGTCACGAACTCTGGAAGGACACACCTTTCAAAGTATTCATTGAGGACCGTGGAGATAGGGACGTTTCCCGCCCCCACAACATAGTCCTCCGGAGCTCCAGGAGGCTGAATCTCGATAACCTGATTCAGATACTTTGCTCCCAAGGCCATGCCGCCGTTTCGGAACTTTACGGCGTCTACAGGAACAATGACATCCTCCAGCATCCTGCCTACCCCGTCCCCTATCCGGGAGGAGAGGTGAGCGATGACCACGTTTGCCCAGGGGACATCGGTTACCACCTGTGACTGCGAGGGGTCCTGTCTGTCTACAATGGCGACGTTCGCTCGTGGGATCATCAGGACGTAGGAGACAAAGACGGCGTAAATAGCCACTTTCACCATTGCCAGCATACCCTCGGCACCTGTTCCATGACCTCCACCACCATGAACGAGGCCTCGGGATGACAGGTATTGCCCGATAGTGGATGATATGAGAGTCATCAGGAATGCCAGCATGAGCATGAACTTGGCGAGAGTGGCGATCTCGCCGCTGCCAATAAGCATTTTCATGGCATTATATATGGATGCCAGGAAATTGCCGTTGCCGTAGGTATATATCTCGTATGTATCGGCAAGGGCCAGGGAAGGGGCGAGGACCGTGGCGGCCAGGATTCCAATGAAAGCCTTCTTTTTCATCTCCACTCCCCTATTTTTGTTTCTGTGCCACGCTGAAGCGCGACATCTTGTTCATCTGTTCGAGGAAGAAGGCGGTAAGCTCATAAACCTTCATCCTCCCCTCGAAATACTTCATCTCCTTGATAAATTCGTTATGTGTCTCCTCTTTGAGCTTTGCGATCCGGTCAAAGAACTCCTGGGGAGGAGTGACTGTTTGCCTGTGGAGGACCTGCTCAACGGCAAGAATGTATTTGTTGACCGTCTGGACCGACATTCCTATCACGGCCATGTCAGTTACGATATCCAGTGTGGCATCAAGCAGGCCCGGGGTCTTCGACGCGCTTTTGATAAGCGGCTGGATAGGCACGATTGAGGCATTGATGAAGTTCTTCTCGTCCTCTGTCAAGGGCTGCTGGTTGCTGATTTTGTCCGCAATCGCAGTCACCGTAGCCAATGTCTTTGTGCGGTAGCTGGGAATGTCCATTGTGGTAATTTCCATATCGTCAATACCGTCAGCATTGCTCCGGGGCTTCCAAACCTCCGCCCCTGTTTTCCCGATCATGAAGTCTTTGAAGGTGAGCTTTGGGGCATAATAGACGGGAACCGGTACGGAGATGCCGTTGGGGTCATCTTTTCTCGCTGTCCTGACAACAGCACCAACAACATTGACCGCGAGGAGCTTGTCGTCATCGCTGAGTCCTGAAAAACGAAGAGCCTCGCAGATGTCGCATCCTACAGACGGCCCCTTTGTGATCCTGCCCTCGTCACGGGCCCGCTGCCTCTCATCGAAAACCTCAGTCATTGAGGACCTTCCCGCAACACATGCGGACCTTGCTTCCTGATATGACTTGCCAGCATCAACTTTTTCAGAGATACAGTCAGCAATGAAGCCCTCGATCTGAGACCCTGCCGCCCAGTTGACCAAGGATTTTGCTGCGCTACAGCTGTCAGAAGCCATGGACTGCATTTTCCTGATCTCGCTCGTTAGATTCTTGATGGTCTCATTGCATGAGGGACATACCGCTTCAAGTCCGAGCTGAAAGGCATACCCCAAAGCGTTTTGTCCTATGGACACGGCCATGTTCTTGAGCTCTTCGGTGTTGATGAAGTCTATACCGCCAAAAAATAGGTCAATGCCTCCGCATCCGGCCTTGATGTGCGGAGGGTTGATGGAGACAAGGGGGGGGAGGTCCATGGACCGGGCCCTGACGTTGAGACTGCCGCCTGCAATAAAGCCTCTCGTCTGGGCATTGTAAACCCCAGGCTCTGTGCTCGTGGCCCTGAAACCCCATTTCTGAAACATCTGATCCATATCTTGCTCGATTCCCGCAAAGGCGGGAGGGACAAGGCTATTGGCCAGTAAAAACGCTGTGAGAGACAGAGTTGTCAACTTCTTCCACATACCAGAGTAACCTCCTTCTGAGCTCTTCGGGAGTCATAACTCCCGTTGATATTCTGTCGAACCGGTCGGGCGGGAAGGCCAGGAAGATCGCGGGCACTGTGTCTACCTGCAGGGTCCCGCTGATGCCATTGTCTATGATGGTGTCCGGAAACTCGGGGAAAACCCCGCCGTCAATTGATATCGCCTTGTAGGAAAAGGGATATGCTCTGAGGAAGGCCTGGAGATACTGGGCCTGTCTCTGGCAATACTGGCAGGAGCTGCTATAGATGAAGAAGATCCCTGCCTGCTGGGCGAGCCCCATGAGCTTATTGTCCTCTGCTTTCTTGTTTTCTCTGTAGTAGAGGTCCTTCGTCGAGTCTGCCATTGGAGTTCCGCTGGCGAGCTGGGGATTCTCCATGAGGACCTTTTGCCAGACCAGGGAGAAATTCGAGGACGCCTGCATCATGGCCTTGTTGTGCTCCATGTAGGCTTTGATGTTGGCTGGCGTGGGGTTTTCCAAGGCACTGCTCAGGAGCCTTGCACCCTCCTGCTTCATCTGTTCGGTGAAGAGGGGGGGCGATGCTGAGGGGGCGGCTCCAACAGGAGGAGGTTCCTGCGCGGGCGGTTTTTTCTCTATAGGTTCATCCTTGGGTTCCTCGTTATAGAAGAACCATCCTTGGTTGTTCTGTTCCCACCACCGGGGCTGATCTTGGGCGAAGGCCGGTGTGAGGGTGGCCAGGGTCAGGACACAGGCGATATGGATGGAAAGGGTTTTGAGTTTCATGACGTTATATTACTTCCGGGTTTTTTCGAGTAGAATAGAGGGCATGGAGCTCAGCCGTCCTCAAAAGCAGCTAATAGAGATCGCCCGGAAGTACCCGAGCGCCTGGCGCCTGGTGGACCAGATGAGGAGCCAACGGGGAATCTCCTTACCGGACTGGCCGAGCTGGTGCTTTCTCCCTATGGCCGGTACCTATTCCGCAGTCACCGCGCAGCATGGCATCCCAAGGATAGGCCCTGCTCATCTGGACCTGATCGGCGACGTGTCCGCTCTTTCCGCTTTGGCCGCCTGGAGGGTCACACAGGGGATATATCGGTTCGATGAGACCCTGTATGCGGAGGTTGTAGAAACCTCCCTTGCCGGGGATCTTCCCTGTGAGGTCTTTCAGAGGCTTCCCGAGTGGTGCGTCTACATTGAAACCCCAGGACTGTCAGCCGGGACGGACATCATTTACGGGGCCTTTGCTTATCTTGAGTGGGACGTGGCGGAGCAGAGGATAGAGCTCCGCCTTTTGTTCGATACCGATTCCGGCTTGGTCCCCTTCCCTATCCACCTTGGGCCGTGGTCCCTGAGTGAGGCCGTGGAAAGGTTCATCGAAGAGGCGGGGCGCCGGGCAAACGAAGTCAATGTCCACGCCAGAGTCCCGGTAAAAGCCTTTCAGGGATATGTGATGGCGGCTGAATCGGTCATGGCGCTCTTGTTGTACCTCTGCTCTGTGAATGGGGAGATTGGGGATGGTGCCAGGAGGCCCTTTATACCGCAACCCGTGAAGACGAAAAAGGGCATGAGGCTATTTGTCCCTGAACGGGAAATGGTTTGGGACGTGGGGCTTCGTTTGGGGGCGGCGCTTCAAAC
>JBAZFD010000107.1:0-6662 GCA_041653575.1 Thermodesulfovibrionales bacterium | reverse complement strand
TGCCGCCCAGGATGTGGAGATGAATGTGATAGACCGTCTGGCCGCTCTCGGGGTTGCAGTTGCTCACCACCCTGAATCCCCTTTCTGCAATACCCTTCGCCTTCGCCACGGTATTGGCAGTTTTCCAGAGATGAGCCATGATCCCGTCGTCACCGTCCTGAATGTCCAGGAGGGTGGAGATATGCTTTTTCGGGATAACAAGGATATGGACAGGGGCCTGGGGGTTTATGTCCTCAAAGGCCAGTGTCAGATCATCCTCGTAGACGATCCTGGCAGGGATCTTCTTGTCCACGATCCTGCAGAAAAGGCAGTCGGTCATTTCTCTATCCGCCTGTAGAAACAGGTCCTGTTGCCGGTGTGGCAGGCGCCGGGACCGTGCTGCTTCACCTTGATGAGGAGGGTGTCCTCATCGCAGTCATAGAGGATCTCCTTCACCTCCTGGACATGGCCCGAGGTCTCCCCCTTCTTCCAGTATTTCTGCCTGGACCTGGACCAGAAATGGGTGTATCCGGTCTCAACGGTCATATTCAGGGATGACTCGTTCATGTAGGCCAGCATGAGGACATCGCCGTTGTCCACATCCTGGATGATGGCGGGGATGAGCCCCTTGTCGTCATACTTCATCTGCGGTATCATCTGACCTCCTGTTTATAATTTGTACCCGATTTTCCTCAGGAATTCCTTCCTCTGCGCCTTGTCCTCCGCAGCCTCTACGCCCCTGGGAGGGAAGCCGTCAATGACCCCTATAATACCATTGCCCTGCTCTGTTGATGCAACGACCACCTTTAGGGGGTTTGCCGTGGCGCAGTAGACAGTACAGACCTCAGGGCAGTTTTTGATGGGATTCAGGACATTGAGGGGGAAGGCATCCCTCAGGAGGATGCAGAACACATGGCCTGCCGCTATCCGGCTGAGGTTCTGCACACAGATCTCAACCAGTTCCCCGTCATTCCCCTCTGTCCTGATGAGACAGGGGCCTGAGGCCTCGGTGAAGCCGATGCCGAACCGCGCCTGGGGCACGGTAGTCCTGATAATCTCATAAAGGTCCTCAGCTGTCTTGATGAAATGGGTCTGACCCAGAATGATGTTGCACCCCTCCGGTATGGTCATCCTCTCTGTCCGCATCTCCATATAGCCTCCTCAAACTGTGAATTTAGGTCTATGCTATAATGATAATGATTTTTTTCAATATATTATCATGAAGGAAAACAGCACCTTTATCCTCATCCTCCTCATCTCTGCCCTCTTTTTCATCCCCGCTGTTACGGGGGCGACAGAGGTCGGCTCTGTTCATGTAAGGATAAACAACAATGAGATCTATGTCGCTGCCTCTCTGAAGCCTGATCCCAAGGTTACCGAGGACATCACTGCCGGGCTCTCCAAGGAGTTTGCCTTCTATATCGACCTCTTCAGGGTCTGGAACATCTGGCCCGACGAGTTTGTGACAGGGAAAAAGATCGTGAAGGTCCTCAGCTGTGACCCGATCAAGAGGGAGTACACAGCAGAAAACATAGAAGGGAATATCCATACGGTCAAGAGGTTCAGGGATGCGGACGCCATGGTCTCCTGGGCAACAAACCTGCCGGAGATCAGGCTCGCCGGAACAAAAGAGCTGGAGCCTGGGACATACTTTGTGAAGGTCACTGCCGAGTCACTCCTCAAAAAGCTCCCGCCTGTCATAGGCTATCTCCTCTTCTTCGTGCCTGAGAAGGAGTTCACCGTTTCCAGGGATTCCTCCAGGTTCCCTGTGAACAACAGCCAGAACGGCAGATGAAGATCCCCCGCGGCCTTCTCATCGCGCCCCTTCTCCTCGCCGTGGTCATAGCCCTTACCATAGCAGAGATCCGTTTCATCAGGCTCCCCTCTGTTGACCTGCAAACACGGATCATCCTCATCGGCCTGCTCACCCTCAATGTTGTCGCCCTCTTCACCCTCATCTTCTTCGTGGCGAAGAATATCTACAAACTCTTCATGGAGAGACGGCAGAAGATACCGGGATACCGTTTCAGGACAAAACTCATGGCTGTCTTCGTGCTCCTCACCCTGATACCCTCCGCCTTCCTCTTCATTGTTTCAAGCGGTCTGGCCAGCAATATCATCAACCGCGTCCTCTCGCCGCAGATGAAGGAGCCCCTGGACAAGTCCATCGAGCTGGCGCGGGCCTTTTACGACCTGGAGAGAAAGAGGGCGGTCCTTCTGGCGCAGCAGGTCACCAGGGGAGAGAGCTCTCTTTCTCCCGACCGCTCAGTCAGCTGGCTTACCACACTCCCCCCTGACGCCACTGATGCAGTGAGGGACGCCTTTCAGGGGAAGACCGGGACAGAAGTTATCTCTTCCAGCAAAGGGGACATCATCAGGGCCGCTGTGCCCGACCCCTCCTCCGGACGGGTGGTAGTGGTGGAGATCAGCCTTCCCAGGGAGATCTCGGGGATGGCAGGGAGGATGAGAGAGCTCTACGAGGAGTACCTGAAAATAGAGGCCTTCAAGGAACCCCTGAGGCTCAACTACATGCTCATCCTCGGGTTCCTGACGCTCCTGATGGTCTTCGCGGCCCTCTGGCTCTCTTTGAAGATATCCAGGGAAATAACCGTCCCCATCCAGAGCCTCGCCATTGCAACGGAAAAGGTTGCCTCCGGCAGGCTCGACACCCAGGTGGCGATCACCAGCAACGATGAACTGGGCCTCCTCATCAGCTCCTTCAACCAGAGGGTGCAGCAGCTGAGGGAGAGCAAGAAGTCCATCGAGCGGGCATACCGGGAATCGGACAGGAGGAGGGTCATCATTGAGGGTATCGTAGAGAATATCGACTCAGGGGTGATATTCCTCTCCAACGGGGGAAAGATCCTTGCCATGAACAGGGCAGCCGCATCCATCCTCACCGTGGACCCTGAAGTTGCCACAGGAAAGGATTACCGGGAGTTCGTTTCAGGCCTCAACTCTCCCGATCTCCTTGAGATGGTGCAGGAGATGGAGGGAAAGGAGGTCAGGGGCATAAAGAGGGAGATAAAGGTAAGCACAGGGGGAAAGGCCCTTACCATCAGTGTCTATATAACAGGAATCAGGGAATCCCTCACTGCCAGTTACATGGGCATCCTGGTGGTCTTCGACGATATAACCGAGATCATCAAGGCCCAGAAGGCCCTGGCCTGGCAGGAGGTGGCGCGGAGGCTCGCCCATGAGATCAAGAACCCCCTCACCCCCATCAAGCTCTCAACAGAGAGGCTCATCAAGAAGTGGCAGCAGAAGGAGCCTGACCTGGATGCTGTCTTTGAGAAATCCACGCGGACGATCATCGCCGAGGTGGAGAGCATCAGGAGGCTCGTGGATGAATTCGCGCAGTACGGCAGGATGCCTGAGATACAGAAGTCGGCAACGGAGATCAGGGGATTGATGGATGACCTGGTCTCCCTGTACAAGGGGTTCAGGGCAGTGGAGATACGACTCTCCCTGCCTGAGGGGATTTCCCCTGTCTACCTCGATCCTGAGCAGTTCAGAAGGGTCCTGGTGAATATCATGGACAACGCCATAAAGGCGATGAACGCCAGGGGAGTCATTGATATTTCCGTTGGGATACAGGAAAATAGACTGGCCGTGGCAATCGCGGACACAGGGCCCGGCATAAAAGATGAAGAAAAGGAAAAGCTCTTCATCCCCTACTTCTCCCGGAGAAAGGGAGGAACAGGGCTCGGACTTGCCATTGCCGGCAAGATTGTGCATGACCACGGCGGCATCATCACCGTGAGGAACAATACCCCCACAGGGAGTATCTTCACCGTGGAGATCCCGGTGCAGGCCGGATAAGGGAAGGAAGAAATGGCGAAAGAGACAATCATGATTGTGGATGACGAGGCAGGGATCAGGGAAAGCCTCTCAGGCATCCTGGAAGATGAGGGATACGAAACCCTGACCGCTTCTTCAGGAGAAGAGGCGCTGGCCATGGTGAAGGAGCATATCCCTGACGCGATATTCCTTGATGTCTGGCTCCCTGAGATGGACGGCATAGAGACCCTCGCCCGCCTCAGGGAAATGGAGATAAAGGTGCCTGTGGTGATGATCTCGGGCCACGGAAACATTGAGATGGCGGTGAAGGCCACCAAGACAGGCGCCTACGACTTCATGGAAAAACCCCTCTCCCTGGAGAAGGTCCTCATTGTCACAAAACGCGCCCTGGAGAGGAAGCTCCTTGAGAGGGAAAACACCACCCTGAAGGCGGACATCATCAGGAAGTGCAGGCTCATCGGCGAATCGACGGCAATGATGACCCTCAAGAAGCAGATAGAGATGGCGGCCCAGAGCAGCAGCAGGGTCCTTATCCTCGGGGAGAGCGGAACCGGGAAAGAACTGGTCGCCCGGCTCCTCCATGAAAAAAGCCCCCGCGAAAAGGGGCCCTTTGTTGATGTGAACTGCGCGGCCATTCCCCATGAGCTCATTGAGAGTGAGCTCTTCGGCCATGAGAAAGGGGCCTTCACCGGGGCCACGGAGAGGAAGAGCGGGAAATTCGAACTGGCGGACAAGGGGACCCTCTTCCTCGACGAGATAGGTGACATGGCCCTCTCCACGCAGGCAAAGGTGCTCAGGGCCATTGAAATGCAGTCCTTCCAGAGGGTGGGCGGCAGCAGGACCATCACCGTGGATGTGAGGATCATTGCCGCCACAAACAAGGACCTCCAGGAGGAGGTGAAGAAGGGGAACTTCCGTGAGGACCTCTACTTCCGTCTCAACGTGATCCCCCTCAACGTCCCTCCGCTGCGGGAGAGAAAGGAGGACCTCCGCCTGATCGTCAGACAGTTCATGGAAACCTTCGCCTCTGAAAGCGGCATGAGAAAGAAAGAAATCACCGCAGGGGCAATGAAGGCGCTGAAGGAATACGACTGGCCGGGGAACATCAGGGAGCTGAAGAACGCTGTGGAAAGGCTCATGATCATGATCCCCGCGCAGGAGATCTCGGAAAAAGACATCGGGGAGCTCAGGATATTCTCCTCTGCCCATTCCTTCCGGGAATATGACTGGTTCTCCTGCAAGACCCTGAGGGAGGCGAGGGACTCCTTTGAGAAGGACTTCCTCACCAGGAAGCTCCAGGAGAACAGCTGGAACATCTCCAGGACGGCAGACTCCCTGGAGATCGAGAGGAGCAACCTCCACAAGAAAATAAAGGCCTACGGCATAACAGAGAAAGAATAAGGAGCAGTGTGATATGAATTTTATCGTCGCCATAGTGGGCAAACCGAATGTGGGCAAGTCCACTCTTTTCAACCGGATGGTAAGGACCATCCCTGGGGCAAGGACATCAGCAATAACAGAGAGCATCCCCGGAGTGACAAGGGACAGGAACTACGGCGAGGCGGAATGGGAGGGGAAGAGGTTCTCCGTTATCGACACCGGCGGTGTCTACGGAGACAATGTGGCCCATGAGCACAAGGAAATCGCCGGGCAGGTGAAGGAGCAGGTCCTCTTCGCCGTGGAGGAGGCGGACCTCATCGTCCACCTCCTGGACGGCAAGGAAGGGCTCACCCCCTCCGACGCCGACCTGGCCTCCACCCTGAGGGAGTCCGGAAAGCCGGTCCTCTGGGCAGTGAACAAGATAGACGCCCACACCAAGGAAAGCCTTTCCTTCGAGTTTTACAGCCTCGGCGCTGAGGAGATCTTCCCTGTCTCGGCAATGACAGGCCATGGCTTCAGCGAGCTCATGGACAGGATCACCGCCGACCTCCCGGTGAGGCCCGAAGAAGAGGAAGAGACTGCCGGGGAGATAATACCAAGGATCGCTGTCGTGGGCAGGCCCAATGTGGGCAAATCCACCCTCATCAACACCCTCCTGGGCAAAAAGAGGCTCATCGTCAGCCCTGTTGCAGGCACAACAAGGGACGCCGTGGACAGCCCCTGCACCTATTACGGCAAGAAGTACACCCTCGTCGACACGGCTGGCATCAGGAAAAAGGGGAGATCCTATTCCATTGAGGGATTCTCCGTGGTGAGGGCGATGAAATCCATCGAGAGGGCTGACGTGGTCGTCATTGTCATAGACGCCACCCAGGGCATAGCTGAACAGGACCAGAAGATCGCAGGCATGGTTGAGGAATACGGCAAGGGGGTGATCTTCCTCATCAACAAGTGGGACCTTATCCCCAACCCCGAGGAGTTTTTCAAGACCATCTCAAAGGAGCTGAAGGACAAGATCTGGTTCATGGAATACGCGCCTTTCATCACCACCTCGGGCATAGAGAAGACGAGGGTCACCAAGATATTCCCCCTTGTGGATGAGATCATGGCGGAGAGGAGAAAGAGGATCTCCACCAGCGAGCTCAACCAGTTCGTTGCCCGTGTCATAGCTGAGAAGCCCATGCCCACGCACAAGGGGAGATTCCTGAAGGTCCGGTACATGACCCAGGTGGAGACAGAGCCGCCGGCATTCAAGATCTTCGTCAACACCCCTTCGGGGCTGAAGCCCCAGTACCTCAGGTACATCGAGAAATCGATCAGGGGCGAATACGCCTTCAAGGGAACGCCCATCAGGATTTATGTGGGTGAATGAAATGTGGTACAATTAAAACCATGCTTGAATGGGACACCACAAAGGGTTCATGCCGGGAGTTTGTCCCGGCCCCTGTTTTACGGCCCTCCGGCAGGATCACGAGACAAAACTGTAAGCCTGGAGCCATTTT
>JBAZFD010000106.1:0-6724 GCA_041653575.1 Thermodesulfovibrionales bacterium | reverse complement strand
AAAACGGCGCAGGCGCGGACGTGGTCTCAGGCGGCGAACTCTTCAGGGCCCTCAAGGCAGGAGTGCCGTCAAAGAAGATCGTCTACGCAGGCGTGGGAAAGACCGACGACGAGATCAGGTATGCCCTGAAAAGCAAAATCCTCATGTTCAACGTGGAGTCAGAGGATGAGCTCAGGAGGATCGATGCCATAGCAGGGGAGATGCGGCTGAAGGCCCCTGTCGCCCTGAGGATCAACCCCGACGTTGACCCGGAAACGCATCCTTATATATCCACAGGACTGAAGAAGCACAAGTTCGGCCTTCCCATTGAGGATGCCCTGGAATACTACTCCCTTGCCGACAGCCTGAAGAACATCGAGGTAGTGGGGATTCACAAGCACATCGGCTCGCAGCTCACCAAGATATCGCCCTTCGTGGATGCGCTGAAGAGGATACTCCTTTTAGTGGACGAGCTTACCTCCCAGGGAATAAGGATTCAGTACCTCGACATCGGCGGAGGGCTGGGGATCACCTACAGTGACGAGACTCCGCCCGATCCTGCCCAGCTGGCGAAGAACCTCCTCCCCCTCCTGAAAGGCAGGGATTTCACCCTCATCATGGAGCCCGGCAGGTCCCTGGTGGGAAATGCGGGAATCCTCGTCACAAAGGCGCTCTATCTCAAAAAGGGCGAGGAGAAGGAGTTCGTCATCGTTGACGCAGGCATGAACGATCTCATGAGGCCTTCCCTCTACGGCGCATACCACCACATCCAGCCGGTGAAGAAATCCCGGAGGGACAAGGTGGTGGCAGACATCGTGGGTCCCATCTGCGAGTCAGGGGACTTTCTCGCAAAGGACAGGGAGATTCCGGCTGTGAAGCAGGGTGAGCTCCTCGCTGTCATGAGCGCCGGCGCCTACGGCTTCACCATGTCATCCACCTATAACAGCAGGCCCCGCGTGGCTGAGGTGATGGTAAAGGGAGACCAGTTCGATCTCGTGAGGAAGAGGGAGACCCTCCAGGACCTCCTGAAGGGCGAGACTGTGCCGGAGTTCATTTAAGATGGAGATCACCTTTACCAAGATGCACGGCCTTGGCAATGACTTCCTTGTCATTGATTGCAGGAGCCTCAGCCTGCCCGAATCCTTCAGCTGGCCCGGGTTTTCCCGGAAGGCCTGTCACAGGAGGTTCGGGATAGGCGCGGACCAGATCATCCTCCTCTTCCCCTCAGACAGGGCGGACTTCCGCATGGGGATCTACAATGCCGATGGGAGCGAAGTGGAGATGTGCGGCAACGGCATCAGGTGCCTTGCAAAATTCATCTGGGACAAGGGGATATCAGCGAAGGAGACACTGGAGATCGAGACCCTTGCAGGCATCATCAGGCCCCGGAAGGCCGGTGACCTGGTGAGGGTGGACATGGGAGAGCCGGTGTTCGAGCCGGAAAAAATACCGGTGGACCTGGGAGAGAAGGCAGAAGGCAGAAGGCAGAAGACAGAGGAGAAGATCATAGATTATCCTCTCCAGATTGAGGACAGGGAGTTTCTGCTTACCTGTGTTTCCATGGGGAATCCCCATGCTGTCATATTCCTTGATGAGGCGATAGAGGAGTTTCCTGTCACCCGGTACGGGCCTTTCATAGAGAACCACCCCATCTTCCCGAAGAGGACGAACGTGGAGTTCGTGAATGTGAAGGCGAGGGATGAGCTCTCCATGCGGGTCTGGGAAAGGGGCTCGGGAGAGACCATGGCCTGCGGCACAGGGGCATCGGCCACCGGAGTGACTGCCATGCTCAAGGGTCTCACAGACAGGAGGGTCACCATCCACCTCCTGGGCGGGGACCTCATCATCGAGTGGTCGGCTGAAGACAACCACGTCTCAATGACAGGACCTGCTGTTGAGGTCTTTGAAGGAAAAATCAGCGTATAATAGAACGTATCAGCTGTCAGCTGAGTGAGGAGGTCGCGGAATGTTTAAGGGATCAATTGTCGCACTGGTAACACCCTTCAGGGACGGGAAGTTTGATGAAAAGGCCTATGGTGACCTCATTGACTGGCATGTAAGCCAGGGAACCCACGGCATCGTGCCCTGCGGCACTACAGGCGAGGCCTCAACCCTCGGGTTTGATGAGCACTTCAGGGTCATCGAGGTAGCGGTGAAGGCAGCCAACGGCAGGATACCTGTCATCGCCGGAACCGGCGCAAACGCCACGGATGAGGCAATAGAGCTTACCGCAAAGGCGAAGGAGCTCGGCGCAGACGGAGCGCTCCTCGTCACCCCTTACTACAACAAGCCCACCCAGGAGGGGCTCTACAGGCATTACAAGGCAGTGGCTGAAGCGGTGGATATCCCGATCCTCCTCTATAATGTCCCCGGAAGGACGGCAGTGAACCTCCTCCCTTCCACAGTGGCCAGGCTCACGGAGTTCAAAAACATCGTGGGCATCAAGGAGGCCACAGCCGACCTGAGGCAGGTAAGCGATCTCCTCAGGCTCTGCGGCAACAGGATGCTCGTCCTCTCAGGCGACGACTTCACCACCCTTCCCCTCCTCAGCCTTGGGGGCCATGGATCCATCTCCGTCACGGCAAACGTAGCGCCCAAAGAGGCGGCTGAGCTGTACAACGCCTGGCAGAGGGGCGACATCGCAAAGGCCAGGGAGATCCATTTCAGCCTTGAGCCGGTCAACGCGGCCATGTTCCTCGAAACAAACCCGATCCCTGTAAAGACAGCAGTTGCCATGATGGGCAGGTGCACAGAGGAGTTCAGGCTCCCCCTCTGCGAGATCTCCCCGGCAAACAGGGAAAAGCTCCAGTTAGTGCTCAGGGAAGCAGGGATAATTTAATATGAGACAGAATCCAGAAGTCAGAAGACAGAAGTCAGAAGGGGAAAACTTCAGGAATATCTTTTTGTCTGTGCTCTGTCTTCTTTTTATTCTGACTTCCGGATTCTGGATCCTGACTCCTGAGGGAAGCGCCCAGCCCCCTTCGCCTTTTGCGGTCGAAGGGCTCTCAGGCAAGCAGGCCCCTGCCTTCTCCCTGAAGGATACAAAGGGAAACAGCGTCTCCTCCTCATCCCTGAAGGGAAAGGTGGTGCTCCTGAACTTCTGGGCCACCTGGTGTCCTCCCTGCAGGGCGGAAATGCCCTCAATGAGCAGGCTTTCGCAGCTCCTCAGGGACAGGGGGCTTGTGGTCATCGGCATATCCACGGACAGGTCCAGCCAGGATGTATTGACCTACCTCAGGGACAATCCCGTGTCCTTTCCCATACTCCTCGACACGGACCTCCAGGTATCGAAAAAAATCTACAAGGTCTTCATGGCGCCCACAACCTTTCTCATAGACAGGAGGGGCGTCATCATCAGGAAATACTTCGGGGAGCAGGACTGGACAAGCCCTGAGATCATGAAGGAGATCGAGGCCCTTCTCTGATGCACGCCCCCAAAAAGCACCTGGGCCAGAACTTCCTCTTTGACCCCTCAATCCTGAAAAAAATCATCAAGGTCGCCGGCGTCACCGGCGACGACACCGTGGTGGAGATAGGCCCGGGACCGGGGAGGCTCACCCTTCTGCTCGCAGGCGCGGCAAAGAAGGTGATTGCCATTGAGCTGGATACCGACCTCTGCGCCGATCTCCAGGAGCAGGTCAGGGAATACCCGAACCTTGAGGTGATCCTGGGAGACGCCCTTCAATACCCCTTCGAGAATCTTGAGCCCTTCAGGGTGGTGGCCAACATTCCCTATTACATCACCACCCCGATCATGTTCAGGCTCCTTGAGGCCCGGAGTCAGCTGCGGTCCATGACCCTCACCATCCAGAAAGAGGTGGCCCAGCGGATCGTGGCCAAGCCGGGGGGAAAGGACTACGGCTCACTCTCCGTCGCTATCCAGTACTACGGTGAGGCAAGGCTCGCCTTCACCGTGCCCAGAGGGGCCTTCAGGCCTGTGCCCAAGGTGGACTCGGCAGTTCTCCATGTGGAAATTCTCCCCTCTCCGAGGGTGACGGTGCTGGATGAGGGAACCTTCTTCAAGGTGGTCCGGGCCGCCTTCTCCCAGCGGAGAAAGACCCTTGCCAACTCCCTGAAAGCGGTCCTCGGCGATATGCGGGATATCCTGATCAGGGCTGAAATAGATCCTGTGAGAAGAGCCGAGACACTGAGCATCGGGGAATTCGGGAGACTTTCGGACATCCTCGTGCAGGAAGGGAGGCATCAGCAGCAGCCTCCTGCCTGAAAACAGCCATCGCAGCCCTCCATCTCTGAAACGAGGGAAGGGGAGGCAAATGCCTCCCCTTCCCTCGTTGTAAAGCTCCTAAATTCTGCGTCTACAGTTTCAGGGCCTGTTTGGCGGTGTGGATAAGGGTTTTCTGGTCCGCCTTTGCGTGGACGTAGGTCAGATTTGCCTCCAGCTTCACATCGCCTGAGGCCTTGCCGAGGGATGCGCGGAACTTCTCCTGGGTCTTTCCTATGGCAAGACTGGTATCTTTGGCTGCCTTGCCCTTCTGATTCTTAGGCTTGAAATACTCCTTCGAGGCCGACCAGAGAAGCTTGCCCTGCTGATCTTTTGCCGTCAGTTCAAGGACCACCTTTGTTGTCCACATCCAGCTTCCGGGAATCCTATGGCCTGCGTTGTTCACCAGCTCCACGGTGATATCGGCAGCCTTCTTTCCCTTGACAGGCTGGGCGTTCATGTTCAGGCCGATCCCTTCTTTGAGCATCTCAGGGTCATCGGAGCCGGGGGTTTTATGTCCCCTCTTTGCCTTCCGCATGTGACAATCCTGGCAGGTCTCCTTCCCACCTCCGGCAAGGTATTCGTCCTTGTAACTTGCAGAGACCGTGCTGCACTGGAGCTTCTCACCGTCAGGGGCTGTAGCAACACCGTGGCACTGGGCGCAGAAGCCGGCATCAGCAAGGTATTCCCCCTTCTTTGTGCCATGGAAGGGAGACCGGCCTACAGCAGTGGGGCCGTAGACAAAAACGGAGCCGTCTGTCCCGTCAGGCGGAGGCACAGCCTTCAGGTTGTGGCAGGTATAGCAGGAGACGTTATAACTCTCCAGCTTCCTCAGCGCCATCTTGCCTGAATAGGTGTCCCTTCTGGCCGCTGTCTTGATGTCGTTGACAATATCCCTCATCAGACTCTCCGAGGCGACCTCCAGCATGGGGGCATGGCAGGAGAAACATTTCAGCATCTCCGGCCTCAGCCCGCCAGCCTCAACACGGGCCTTTTTTACAGGATCCGTCTCCAGGCTGTTGATATAGGTGGCGAAACCCTCAACATTGGCAGTGAGCGAGCCCTTGTGCAAGGAGGCTCTCCAATCCCTGGAGGCGTCTATGTGACATGTTTTGCATATATCCCCAGGCGGATACACGAGCGCGACCTCCACAGGCGCGTCAACGTACCGCCGCATCTGCTCTGCCTGCACAGTACCCGTTATGGCCAGGGACACGACTAACAACAAACAGCAAATTAAGACTTTCCGCATTGTATATCTCCTTTGCTTTTTATTGTGCGCTTTTTCAAAGCACCCTCTTTTCCCCGCCCATCCGGACAGGCCCGTGTAGTTTATCATGACCGGGGAGAGGGGGCATAGGGGGTTGCCTGAATTCGCCCCTCTCCGTACAATGATTGTATGTATCGGATAGGGACCTTTGTCATAATCTCCCTCTTTTGCTCCCCCCTCCCTTCCTCAGCAGGTGAGGCCTCAGCCATGGATGACTGCTCAGGCATGATCAGGAGGGGAGAGTACGGAGAGGTGGTCAGCCTCGCCGGATCCAGCCTCAGCTCCGACAGGTGGGACGTTGAGGCGCAGGCCTGCCTGGCTGTGGCCTCTTACCTGAAGGGAAGGCGGGAATGGACGATGAAAAAGCTCAGGGAGGCGGATGAGTCCCTCCCCAGGGAAGTCCTGGACAAAATCCACGACAGGATATGGGAGCTCCTCCCCGAGCTCCTGGCTGAAAAGGAATACCGGGACAGTTACGCCATGAAGGGAGGGGCCTGCATCCTGCGGAATCTCCTTGAACTGAGAGGGACAGGAGAGCTCCTCATCGGGGAGTTTTTCAACCCCCTCACCGCCACGACAAGCAGGCACCTCAGAGGCATCAGCCCAGAGAACAGGGAGCTGGACCTTGTCTGCGAAGACTGCGAGCTCCGGAAGGCCGAGGCCCGGATCATCATCAGGGACTACGAGGTAAAGGACGTGAGAATTCTCGCCGAAGGAGTTGAGCTGTCGAGAAACGTGCGATACATCAAAAAAATACTGGAACTGGAAAAGAAAAAACAGCAGGGACAGCCGCACAGGAGGGCGGTGGGTGCCGGAAGAAGCTTTGCTGCAACACCTTTGAGCATGCCCTGAAGGAACAATCTCTGCATCACGCACCTTACGGCACCAGCGACGGAGGATGGCGTCAGGGCATAAAATAATCATCGTTGCAATTCAAAGGTTCTTCCGGTGCCCACCGCCCTCCTGCCACGCTCACCGGCGAAGGCGTGCCCTCTTCACCACCTTTCTCAGTTCCTCGGCGGCAAAAAGCATGAGACCGAAGGGAATAAAGGAAAGCCAGACGCTGAGGGAGATGGGCGCGGTAGAGAAGATCAGGTTCCCCCAGGGGTGGTAGACGATGAAGAGCTGCAGGAGGATCTCAAGGAATATCCCGGCGAAGATGAGCCTGTTGGAGAAGAATCCGATGGAGAAAACAGACTCCCGGAAGGAGCGGCAGGCAAAGACATTGGCCACCTGCATGACAATGATGGCGG
>JBAZFD010000105.1:0-6771 GCA_041653575.1 Thermodesulfovibrionales bacterium | reverse complement strand
GACCCTGCCTCCTGATTACGATCTCGTTGCCGGGAACAACCATGTCGATGCGGACCTCGTACCGCATCCCTTCATGGGAGTGCCTGTGGGGAAGGTCCACCACAATCCTGAGCTTCTGCATCTCCTCAAAGAACTGGCCGAGCTTGTCGGCCTTTTTTTCAATCTCAGCCCTGATCGCCTCTGTCAGTTCCAGGTTGTGAACAGTTATCTGAACAGGCACAGTCATAAACACCTCCTGAAAACGGATTAAACAATGGATATTCCGCGGACCCTTTCAATAAGGCCCGAACCTTCTGCTTATATACAGGAGCGTCACGCCGTCGGCCAGGAGCACGAGGTTCAGCACTGCGCTCACCCCGTGGAGACGCCTGAACTTCCCCCGAAGGGCAGACTCCGGCTCAGATTCAAAAGAGTGAATCCTCTTCTTCACCTCCCTCACCTGGGGATGGAGAATGAACTGCACGTAACAGTTAATCAGAATGGCCAGCACAGCAAGGAGAAGGGAAATCCTGAATCCGGCCCTCTCCCTGAAGAAGAGGAGGAGCAGCAGGGCAGCCACGGAGAGGAGCAGGTTCGTGAGGAAATACCCCGGAAAGAGCTTCCCCACTACAGCGCCTGCCATGTTCCGCTCAAAGGAGCTGAAGATGGCAGGGGTGATAATGAAGGTGA
This sequence comes from Thermodesulfovibrionales bacterium, assembly GCA_041653575.1. Classification (GTDB taxonomy): domain Bacteria; phylum Nitrospirota; class Thermodesulfovibrionia; order Thermodesulfovibrionales; family Dissulfurispiraceae; genus JBAZFD01. The sequence goes on along the minus strand of JBAZFD010000105.1, from coordinate 6,102 downwards.
AGAGGCTGATCCCTCCCACCCAGAGGGACAGGACAAGGGTATAGAGAAAGCCTGTTATATATGCCGCCATACACAAGATTATATCACGTGACCTGCCGGGGTGAGCCTGTCGAAGCGAGACCACCTTCGGCGTGAGCTCCTATAAAGGCTGCACAACAGGGGCAAAGGCGAAGGTTTGACTAAAACCCCAAGGGGTAAGGTAAAATTCCGGATGCAGCACTCTGATTTTGTATCCCTTCACCTCCACTCAGAATACAGTCTCCTGGACGGCGCCATAAAGATAGACGAGCTTATCAGGCAGGCGGTCCAGTACAAAATGCCTGCCGTGGCGATTACCGACCACGGGAACCTCTTCGGCGCAATTCAGTTCTACAAAAAGGCCCAGAAGGCCGGGATCAAAGCGATCATCGGCTGCGAGGTCTATGTTGCCCCCGGCAGCCGCTCGGAAAGGGCAAAGACCCAGATGGATGACGGCATATCCGAAGAAGCGGCCTTTCACCTCATCCTCCTGGCCAAAGACAGGGAGGGGTACAGGAACCTCTCCAACCTCGTCACCAAGGCCTACACCGAGGGTTTTTACTACAAGCCGAGAATAGACAAGGACCTCCTGGAACAGTACAGCGGCGGCCTCATCGGCCTCTCGGCCTGCCTGAAGGGGGAGGTGGCCTACTTCCTCCATTACGGCCAGCTGGACAGGGCCAGGGAGGCGGCCTTACGGTACAAGCATATCCTCGGGCCTGAGAACTATTACCTTGAGATACAGCACAACGGCCTCCCTGAACAGGAAGAGGTCAACAAGAAGCTCATAGAGCTCTCAAAGGAGCTGCACATCCCCCTTGTGGCAACAAACGACTGCCACTACCTGAGAAAGGAAGACGCCAGGGCCCACGACATCCTCCTCTGCATCCAGACAGGGAGAAAGGTCAATGACGTCAAGAGGATGCAGTTCAGCACCGACCAGTTCTATTTCCGGTCTCCTGATGAGATGAAAGAGGCCTTCAAAGATGTGCCCGAGGCGATTGAGAACACCCGGCTCATAGCCGAGAGGTGCAACCTCGACTTTACCCTGGGGAAGTTCCTCCTGCCCAAATACGTCCTGCCTGACAACGCCTCTCCTGAGAGCTATGTGGAGGAGCTGGCAATCAAGGGACTGGAGGATAAGTTCAAAGGCAATCCGCCTCAGGATTACAGGGACAGGCTCAGCCTGGAGCTCAGGGTCATCAAGGATATGGGGTACGCCTCATACTTCCTCATCGTCTGCGACTTCATCGCCTATGCCAGGAACCACGGTATACCCGTCGGGCCGGGCAGGGGATCGGCAGCAGGAAGCCTTGTTGCCTTCTGCCTGGGGATCACCGAGATAGACCCGATCAAATACAACCTCCTCTTCGAAAGGTTCCTTAACCCTGAGAGGATCTCCATGCCTGATATAGACGTGGACTTCTGCAAGGACAGAAGGACCGAGGTGATTGCCTACGTGGCGGAGAAATACGGGAAAGACCATGTTTCGCAGATCATCACCTTCGGGACCATGGCAGCCAAGGCAGCCATCAGGGACGTGGGCAGGGCACTGGACATACCCTATGCAGAGGTGGACAGGATCGCCAAGCTGGTGCCGGGAAACACCGTCAGCATCGAGGAGTCCATCAAGCTGGAGCCCCAGCTGAAGGAGCTCTACGAGGAAAACCCCACCGTGAAGGAGCTCCTTGATGTTGCCATGAGGCTTGAGGGCCTCTCCCGCCACGCTTCCACCCACGCAGCAGGAGTGGTTATAGCGCCCCAGCCCCTCACGGACTTCATGCCGCTCTACAAGAACCCCTCTGAAGAGACCCTGGTCAGCCAGTTCGACATGAGCTCGGTGGAGAGCATAGGCCTTCTGAAGTTCGACTTCCTGGGGCTCAAGACCCTCACGGTCCTTGAAAAGACGGTGCAGTTCATCAGGCAGCAGGGTAAGGACATCATCCTCCCCGAGATCCCCCTCGACGACAGGGCAACCTTCGAGTTCCTCAGCTCAGGCGAGACAACAGGCATATTCCAGCTCGAAAGCGGCGGCATGAGGGACATCCTGGTGAAGATGCAGCCCAACAGGTTCGAGGACCTCATCGCCCTGGTGGCCCTCTACAGGCCGGGCCCCATAGGCAGCGGCATGATCGACGACTTCATCATGAGGAAGAAGGGCGAGATGGCGGTGGAGTACGACCTCCCCCAGCTGAAGGATATCCTCGACGAGACCTACGGCATCATCCTCTACCAGGAGCAGGTCATGAGGATCGCCAACGTGATCGCCAGCTTCTCCCTGGGACAGGCGGACCTCCTCAGGAGGGCCATGGGAAAAAAGAAGCCCGAGGAGATGGAGAAACAGAAGGACGTATTCCTCAAGGGGGCTGCTGCGAACGAGATCCCCGAGGCGAAGGCGGAGCGGCTCTTCGACCTCATGGCCTACTTCGCCGAGTACGGTTTCAACAAGTCCCACTCAGCGGCCTATGCCTACCTGTCCTACCAGACAGCGTACCTGAAGACCCACTACCCTGTTGAGTTTATGGCTGCCAACCTCTCGGCGGACATGGGCGACACCGACAAGATCGTGAAGCTCATCAACGAGTGCAGGAACATGTCCATCGAGATCCTGCCTCCTGATATCAATGAGAGCGAGAGGGCATTCACCATCTCCGGGAAATCGGTGAGATTCGGCCTTGAGGCAGTGAAGGGCGTCGGCTCTTCGGCCCTTGAGATCATCATCGAGGAGAGGCAAAAAGACAGGTACGCCGCCTTTGAGGAGTTCCTCTCCCGTGTGGACAGCAGGAAGGTGAACAAGAAAGTCATGGAGAGCCTCATCAAGGCAGGCGCCTTCGACTCCCTCTTCAGGAACGATGACGGCAGCCCCATGCCTTCGCCCTTTGCCAGGGCAACTGCCATGGACAAGCTTTCAGCCCCTTCACTCGACAAGGGACCGGGGCTCTTCGGTGATTTCGACGACAACAGCCAGACACTCCAGGCCTGGGATGAAACCACCCTTCTCACCAATGAAAAGGACTCCCTGGGGTTCTATGTCTCGGGCCATCCCCTCTCCAGGTACAGGACAGCCCTCTCCTCCCTCGATGTGCTCCCCATCAGCCGCACAGAGGATATGGAGGACAGGGCCGAGGTTACCGTCTCGGGAATCATCAGCGAGATGAAGAGCAAGGCAAAGGAAAAGGGAATCACCGCATACCTCACCATTGAGGATGAGACAGGCTCCATCGGGATACTCGTCTTCAATGACATCTACAAAAAGAGCGTAGACTTTCTGAAAAAGGGCGGGCTCATACAGGTCAAAGGCCATTTTTCCAAGGCTGAAAAAGGATCAAAGATCATCGCCAGAGAGATCATTGACCTCGCAGGCATGGAGCTGAAGGTAAAGTACGAGGTGGACCTGAGATGCGGCTCCGATGAGATAGAAGGGAGACTGAAGGACATCAGGAAATGGGTGGAGGAAGAGATGGGCAAGGACAACAACCTCTCCTTCAAAATACACATGCCTGAGTACTGTGTTATCATAGCCTCGCGGCTCCAGCCCAAGACGAATTTCGCCTCCCAGGTAGGGAGAATCCCCGGGGCCGCAGTAAAGGTGGTCCACTGCTGAGGCACACATGCCCCTCCTTTCGTAACAGCAAACACAAGAAAATGGAGACAGAATAAAGATGGGATATTACCTGGATTTTGAGAAGCCCCTTGAGGAGCTTGAGACAAAGATAGAGGAGCTGAAGAGACTCTCAGACGGCAGGGAAATAGATATAGCATCAGAGATAAAGAAGCTGGAGAAAAAGGCCCGCGACCTGAAGGCGGAGATCTTCTCCTCTGTCACCCCCTGGCAGAAGACCCTCATCGCCCGACACCCTGAAAGACCCTACACCCTGGATTACATCGGCATGATAGCAGAGGATTTCGTGGAGCTCCACGGAGACAGGCGGTTCGGGGCTGACTCCTCCATCGTGGGAGGAGTGGGCAGGATCGGCGGGGTATCCATGATGATCATCGGCCACCAGAAAGGCCGCGGCACCAAGGAGAGGATATCGAGGAACTTCGGGCAGCCGAATCCTGAAGGGTACCGGAAGGCCCTCAGGCTCATGCAGCTGGCAGAGAGGTTCAAAAGGCCCGTGGTCACCCTCATAGACACGCCGGGGGCCTATCCCGGCATCGGGGCCGAGGAGAGGGGACAGGCTGAGGCGATTGCCACGAACCTCATGGAGATGGCAGGTCTGAAGACCCCTATTGTCTCAATCGTCATCGGAGAAGGCGGAAGCGGAGGCGCCCTTGCCCTCGGCGTTGCAGACAGGCTCTGTATGCTGGAGCACTCGGTCTACTCCGTCATATCACCTGAGGGCTGCGCTGCAATCCTCTGGAAAAAAGCCGGAGACCTGAACGCCGAGGACTTCGCCCGCGCAGCGGAAAGACTGAAGATCACCCCCCAGAACCTGAAGGAGTTCAAGATCGTTGACGACATACTCCAGGAGCCCCTGGGAGGCGCCCACAGGGAACGGGAGGCCATGGCGAAAAAAATCTCCGATTATATTCTCAAATCCGTTGAAACCCTCAGCTCCCGGAGCACGACAAAACTGATAGAGGACAGGTACAAGAAACTCAGGCGCATCGGCAGCTTCACCCAGGCCCAGGCTTCATAGCGTCGTTCAAATGTCTCCTGACGATATCCGCTAATTGCCGGGTGTCTATGGGCTTGGTCATATAATCGTCAAAGCCTGCCTCCATGTACCGCTCCTTTTCACCCTTCATGGCGTATGAGGTGAGGGCAAGGACCTTTATCCCTGCCGTGACCGGGTCGGCCTTGAGTCTCCTGGTGGCTGTATAGCCGTCCACAACAGGCATCTGGATATCCATAAGAATGAGGTCCGGGAGCAGTTCCCTGGCCTTGACCACTCCTTCGTTGCCGTCAAAGGCCTCTATGATCTCGTAACCATGATAGGACAGGATATCAGCCTGTTCATCTCATTGTCCTCAACTATGAGTATCTTCTTTGCCGTGACCGCCTCCTGCCGGAATAGTGAAAATGAAACTGCTCCCTTTTCCGTGTTCGCTCTGCACCCGGATCTCGCCGCCGTGGAGTTCCACAAGGCTCTTCGACAAGGCAAGACCCAGGCCTGTCCCCTCATACTCCTTGGCTAATCCTGTCTCCAGTTGGGTAAAAGGCCTGAAGAGCAGGGGCAGATCCTCAGCCTTGATCCCTAACCCTGTATCTGAAACCGCTATCTCTATCCAATCCCGGTCAGGAAAATACCGGGCCTGAAGGCAAACCGCCTCGTTGTCGGGGGTGAACTTCAGGGCATTGCTCAGGAGGTTGAAGATGACCTGTTTTATTTTCCTCTCGTCAGCCCATATCAGCCTGTCCGCGTCAGGGGCGATATGAAGGCTCATATTGATGTTATGCTTCGTAGCCTTTTCCCTGAAGAGGGCAAGAGAGGCGGTGAGTGTATCCTTCAGGAAAAACTCTCCCGGCTCAAGCTCCATCTTCCCTGACTCCACCTTGGAAAGGTCAAGGATCTCGTTGATGAGGCTCAGCAGATGCCTGCCGCTTACATGCACATAGTTCACATAGACCTTCTGCTTCTCGTTGAGCTTTCCATACAACTCGTCCAGGAGCACCTCGGAAAAACCGATTATGGAGTTGAGTGGGGTCCTGAGCTCATGGGACATGTTGGCCAGGAAGTCGGACTTCGCCCTGCTGCAGGAGAGGGCCAGGAGCTTTGCGCTTTCCGCCTCCTGAGTCCTCTCCCTGACCATCTGCTCCAGGTTGAGCGAGTAGTCCGAGAGCTTTCTTTCAGCCTCCCTGCGTTGAGCATCGGCTTCGTAGAGCAGTCCCGCATTCCAGAGAATCAGGGCGCTCAGCCCGCCGATGCTTGCTGTGGAAAAGAGCGCCAGCCCGATGGCCTCGCTGAAATAACCGGCCTTGTAGGCTTTCAGTATCAGCCATCCCGTCACAAAGGTAAAGCCGACAGCCGAGGGCAACAGGCGGCGTACAATACTCCCGGAGGCGCTGTCGCTGGTCACGAAACGCCTGAAGGGATAATCAGGCCGGAAGTTCACAACACAGAGGGCTGCCAGCACAAA
>JBAZFD010000104.1:0-6810 GCA_041653575.1 Thermodesulfovibrionales bacterium | reverse complement strand
GATAAGAAATGAGAAGGCAATGGATAAGTCTCTTCATCCTGCTGCTTCTGCTGACCGGCATTTCCACTGCTGTTTCAGCGGCTACCTATATGCCCTTTCCCCTCTATCATCGCGAGTACTCTGCCGGAATGGTTATGAAAGCAGGTCAGACAATACATCTTTTTCACAGCGGCACCCCTGATGTCAGGCACGAGATTCATCAGAATGATATCCTTGCTGTGTACAGGATCAGCCCATTGTGTGAGGTCCAGGCGGTGGGCCGGATCAGGGTGGTATCATATGTTGGAGAAACCTACCTGAAGGGGGAAGTTGTAGACGGAGAGATCAGACCTGATGATGTCGCAAAAAAGGGTGGCGTCTCATGCCTCGTGATATCGGCAGGCTTTTGCGGTCAGTTGCCGTGATAAGGAGAGAGATATGGAAGAAGGGCGGCCTGATCCTGAGCTGATTCTGGCGCAGCTCAGGATGGAAGAGGAGAAGAACCGTGAAGGGCAGCTGAAGATATTCTTCGGCGCTGCGCCGGGTGTGGGTAAGACCTATGCCATGCTTGAGGCTGCCCGACAGAAACTGGCTGATGGTATTGACGTCGTCGCCGGTATGGTGGAGACCCACAAGCGGAAGGAGACTGAAGAGCTCCTCAAAGGGCTGGAGCTGATCCCCCGCCGACAGGTCGAGTACCGCGGAACAACGCTCTCCGAGCTCGATCTCGACAGGGCTCTCGAAAGGAAACCGGCAATCATCCTGGTGGATGAGCTGGCCCACACGAACGCCACGGAATCCCGCCACAAAAAACGCTGGCAGGATATCTACGAGCTCCTCGGCGCAGGCATCTCCGTCTACACCACCGTGAATGTGCAGCACATTGAGAGCCTCAATGACGTGATCGCCCAGATCACCGGCATCAGGGTCCGCGAGACCATCCCCGACTTCCTCCTCGACCGGGCGGATGAGATAGAGCTGATTGACCTTCCCCCCGGAGATCTCCTCCAGAGGCTCAGGGAGGGAAAGGTCTATGTTTCTGAACTGGCTGCCAGAGCGAAGGAAAGCTTTTTCAGGAGGGGGAACCTCCTTGCGCTGAGGGAACTGGCCTTGCGCAGGACAGCAGAGCGGGTGGATGCCCAGATGCAGACCTACCGGGAGGTGAAAGGGGTAAGGGAGGTCTGGCCCGCTGGGGAACGGATACTGGTCTGCATTGGTCCCAACCCGCTATCCATACGTCTCATCCGTGCAGCAAAACGGATGGCAGCCGGGCTGAGGGCTGAATGGATTGCGGTCCATATAGAGGCTCCTTCAAAGGTAAAACCCTCTGAAGAAGACCTGCGTCGCCTCTCAGAGCACATGCGTCTTGCCGAGAGTCTGGGGGCTGAGACAGCGACCCTCAGCAGCCACAAGGCGAGCGAGAAGATCCTGAGCTACGCCAGGGACCGCAATGTCACCAAGATCATTATTGGCAAGCCGACCCACCCTTTGTGGAAGGACAGGCTCTTCGGCTCCCTCCTCGATGAGGTGGTGCGCGGCAGCGGAAAGATTGATGTCTATGTCATAACAGGAGACACTAGCGAGCCTGTGCCGCGGCCTGTGGCAAGGGCTGCCCCGCAGGGAGCGAGCATCGCTGAGTGGCTGCTGAGCCTTGCCTCGGTTGCGGCCTGCACCGGACTGGCGGCCTTGATGCGGCCCCTCTTCAACCCTGTTGATGCGGCGATGGTCTACATCCTCGGCATCATGGTCATAGCAAGCAAGGCCGGAAAGGGGCCTTCAGTCCTCAGCACCTTTCTCAGCGTGGCATCCTTTGATTTCTTCTTCGTTCCTCCCTTCTACACCTTCTCTGTCAGTGATGCGCGGTACGTCCTCACCTTCTTCGTCATGTTCGCCGTAGCCTCGGTCATCAGCAGGCTCACGCTGAGGGTCAGGGCACAGGCTGATGCAGCCAGACAGAGGGAAAGACGGACAGCGGCGTTGTACAGCCTGAGCAGGAAGCTGGTCCATGAAAGAGGGATAGAGAACCTGAGCTCCATAGCGGCAAGGCACATCAGCGATGTCTTCTCAAGCCACGTGGTCGTCCTCGTGCCTGATGAAGGGGGCAAGCTGACAGTCCCTGCGACGGGACCTGAAACCTTCGCCCTTGACCAGAAGGAGATGAGCGTTGCCCAGTGGGCCTTTGACCACCGACAGCGGGCGGGCCTCGGGACGGACACCCTCTCGGGCGCAAAGGCCCTGTATATCCCTCTCGGGGCTGCATCAAAGACCGTAGGTGTGATAGGTGTCCTTCCGGGACCAACGCAGGAATTCTTTGACCAGGAGCAGGTCCATGTTGTCGAAAGCTTCGCAAACCAGACCGCCATGGCGATCGAACGGGCAATGGTGTCGGAAGAGGCACAGCAGTCGCTCCTGAAGGCGGAGACAGAGGAGCTGCGCAACACCCTCCTGAGCTCCGTATCCCATGACCTGCGCACCCCCCTTGCGGCGATCACCGGGGCTGCGACAACGCTCATGCAGAAGGACGTGACCCTCAAGGCCTCAGAACAGCTGGAGCTGGTGCAGACCATCCACGAAGAGGCGGAGCATCTGAACCAGATCATCCGCAATGTCCTAGACATGACCCGCCTTGACGCCGGAGCGATAACGGTGAAGAAGGAATGGCAGCCCTTTGAGGAGATCGTCGGGGCTGTGCTGAACCGTCTCTCGGAAAGGCTCGGGGACAGGCCCCTGAAAACGAATCTGCCCGAGGATCTGCCCCTGCTGGTATCCTTTGACCCCCTGCTTATCGAGCAGGTGCTCATGAACCTCCTCGACAACAGCCTGAAATACACACCTGAGGGGACCCCCTTAGAGATTTCAGCCTTTGTGAAAGATGGGGAGATCGTCATGGAACTGGCGGACAGGGGACCGGGAATTCCTGAGGGTGAAGAGGAGCGGATATTCGAAAAGTTTGTGCGCGGCTCCGGCAGCGGCGGCGGGATAGGTCTCGGCCTGACGATATGCCGGGCCATCATCACCGCCCACGGCGGCAGTATCACGGCTGAGAACAGACCGGGAGGCGGCGCGGTGTTCCGCTTCAGCCTCCCCCTCGGAGAACAGCCTCCCCTGCCCGAGCCGGAGGACTGAGTCATGGCGGAAGACAACGGGCTGATACTCCTCATTGAAGACGAGCCGCAGATGCGGAGGTTTCTCCGCGTCACCCTTCAGAGCAACGGATACCGGCTCGTTGAGGCTCCAACGGGACAGGAGGGGCTGATGCAGGCCACGACGCGCAGTCCCGACGTGGTACTCCTCGACCTGGGCCTGCCTGACATAGACGGAATCGACCTGACACGAAGGTTCCGGGAATGGACCGAGGTCCCTGTCATCATCATCTCAGCGAGGGAACAGGAGGAGGACAAGATAAGGGCGCTCGATGCAGGCGCAGACGACTACCTGACCAAACCCTTCGGCGCAGGAGAGCTGCTGGCGCGCATACGGGTGGCGCTTCGCCACAGCATTTTGAGGCAGACAGGACAAAAAGACCCGGTATTCGTCCTTGATGAGCTGAGGGTGGACCTTTCAACCAGGCAGGTCTTCCTCAAGGAGATGGAGATCCACCTCACTCCCATCGAATACCGGCTCCTTGCCGTCCTGATCAGGAACGCCGGAAAGGTGGTGACCCATACCCATCTCCTGAAGGAGGTATGGGGTCCTGTGTACGCCGAACAGACGCAATACCTGCGGGTCTACATGGCCCAACTTCGCCGGAAGCTCGAAACTGACCCCGCCCGCCCGAGGTTCCTCATCAACGAGCCTGGGGTGGGCTACAGGCTCAGGATAAGCGCATGATTGAAACGGCAGATGGAAGGGGAGTCATTCGCTCAGGGGCTCGCTTTTCTGCCGGTGTAAGCTCATTCCGCTACAGCCGCAAAACTCGCCCTACGGGCTCAAACAGTTGCGGCTGTGGTCGCTCCCATTCGCCGACACCGGCAACGAAAATGGAGCCAAGTCGCTCATTCCTCCCCTTCCATCTGCCGCACACAGGCTCATCATTGGTTACCGCATCAGCCGGGAGGAGTTCAGGAAGACGATGACATCAGGGACCACATGGGCTACCGCTGCCATTGCAGGGGAGAGGACGCCTGATGAAGCGAGAGATATGCCAATGAGGTTGAAAACGATCCCGAGGGCAAGGTTCTGCCTGATGATCGAAAAAGTCCCCCTGCCGATCCTTATGGCCTCAGGAATCTGGCCCCACTCATCCCTCATGAGCGCCACATCAGCCGCCTCAATCGCGGCATCCGATCCCACAGCGCCCATGGCTATCCCCACATGGGCCTGGGCAAGGGCAGGGGCGTCATTGATCCCATCCCCCACCATGAGCACCTTCCTGCCCTCAGAAGCAAGATCCCTGATCTTCCGCACCTTGTCCTCAGGCAGCAGCTGGGACATCACGTCCCTGATCCCCAGGGATGAGGCAATGGCAGCGGCTGCCCTCGGATTGTCTCCTGTGAGCATGAGAGGCCTCTCAAAACCAAGCCCCCTGAGCTCCTCAATTGCCTCCCGTGTCCCCTCCCTGATGATATCCATAACGGAGATGACACCGCTGATCTGGCTGTCCACAGAGAGGAGGAGACTAGTCTTCCCCTCCTCCTCACGGCGGTGAGTATACTCCTCCACCTCTGCGCAAAGGGCAACGTCAGAGCATAACAACATCTCTTTGCTGCCCAGCATGATGCTCTTCCCGTCAACAACCGCCTGAATACCCTTGCCGGGGACTACCTGATACTCCTCTGCCTCGGAGACAGCCCCCCCCATAGCTGCTGCCTTCTTCATGATCGCCTTTGCCAGGGGATGCTCGGAATACCTCTCCAGGCTGGCAGCCAGGGAGATCATCTCCCCTTCGGTGTGACCGGAAAATCCCCTGATCTCCGTCACAACAGGATCGCCCATAGTGACCGTTCCGGTTTTATCCATCACAATGGTATCCACCTTCGCCAGGGCCTCCAGGTATCTGCCGCCCTTGATGATGATCCCCCTTTTCGCGGCCCTGCCCATCCCTGCCACTACAGCAAGGGGGGTGGCTATGGCAACGGTGCAGGGGCAGGCCACAACAAGGACAGCAATGGCGTTGGTAAGGCTGCCGGTAATAATAAAGGTAAAAAAGCCGATGCTCAGGATCGCCGGGGTGAAGTAGGCGGCAAATTTATCCGCTATCCTCTGGACCGGGGCCTTTGAGGACTCAGCCTCCTCCACAAGCCTGATGATCCTCGCATAGGTAGTATCCTCTCCTGTGTGAGTCACCCTGACGAAGAGGACTCCCAACTGGTTGACGGTTGCGGCATAGACAGGGTCTCCCTCTCCCTTTTCAACAGGAATGGACTCACCGGTGATGGGCGCCTGGTTCACCGAGCCCCTGCCTGAGGCGATAATCCCTTCAGCAGGTATTTTTTCTCCGGGTCGAACAACAACGATGTCGCCCTTCTGCACCTCCTCTATGGGAATTACCTCCTCGCCTCCCGCCCTCCTCACCCTGGCGGTCCTGGGTGCCATATCAACAAGCTCCCTGATCGCCCTCCTGGACCTGTCCATGGTAAAGGAATCGATAAACTCGGATATGAGCATAAAGAGTGCAATAATGGCAGCTGACCTGAACTCCCCTATCAGGGTCGAGGCAACAACACCTATGGTCATAAAGACCTCGGCTGTCACCGCCTTTTCCTTCAGATCAAGCAGGGCGCGCCTGATGAGGGGATATCCGCCGATGACCAGGGCAGCGACTGAAAAACCATCGCTCCTCACGCCGAAGACGGCTGAGACCTGGGGGATGCTGAGGATGATCAGGCTGAGGACAAACCCCATCCTGATCCCTTCAAACCGGGGGCCGAAGAGCCTCTCCCCAAGGGGCTTCACCTCGGGTTCTTCCTTTGTGAGAACCTTATACCCCAGCTCCCTGACGATCTTTGCTATGTCCTTTTCATCGACCCTGGCCGGAGCGTAGCGGACATCCACCCTTTCAGCGCCGAGATACACCGTGACACCTTCGACACCTTCATGCCTCATAAGGGCCTTCTCTATCTTTTCTGCGCAGGCTGCGCAGTCGAGCCCCTTCACCTGAAGGGAGCATCTCTTCAGCAACGACCTTTCTTCCGCCACAGCCACCACCATCCTTTCGCTATAAAAGCGGTGTTTTCTTCAGTATAGCGCTATAGTTCTCCTTCTTCCAATGCATCTGTGTCAGTTGGGGTATAATAGGGCATGAAAAGATATGTCCTTGCCATAACCGGCGCAAGCGGCTCCATCTTCGGCATCAGGCTGCTGGAGGAACTGGCAAAGGCCGAAGAGGTCCACCTGATTATATCCAGCCAGTCTTTCTCCATAATAAAGGAAGAGACAGGGATTGACCTCTCGGGAGATACCCAGGAAAAAGTGAGGGAGAGGTTTTCATCGGAAAGGATATTCTTTCACCCCAACACCGCCCTTCATGCGCCTGTTGCCAGCGGCTCCTTTAAAACAGAGGGGATGCTCGTAGTCCCCTGCTCCATGAAGACCCTTTCAGGCATATCCCATGGGTACTCACAGAGCCTCATTGAAAGAACGGCTGACGTTACCATAAAGGAGGGAAGGCCCCTTATCCTCTCCCCCCGCGAGACCCCCCTCAGCGCCCTCCACCTGGAAAACATGCTGAGGCTTGCGCGGCTCGGCGTCAGGATTGTCCCGCCCATGGCAGCCTTCTATCATCAGCCCCATACCCTTGAAGAGATGGTTGATTTTGTGGCAGGCAAGATCCTGGACAGCCTCGGGCTGGAGAACTCCCTCTTCAGGAGATGGGAATAAAAACAGCTCTCA
>JBAZFD010000103.1:3647-6818 GCA_041653575.1 Thermodesulfovibrionales bacterium | reverse complement strand
TGTTCTAATCCTGATGTTTTTTGCAGCTCTGCGATGGTGCAAGCCGGGTTGATTCCTCTGGCCTCGGTGATCTGTGTCATGGTTTCCCCCCTGCTGAGAGCGTCAACCGCCTACAACAAATATACGCCTCTCCCTCTTAATTTGCGGTTAAAACAGGGGTGGTGAGTTGAAAAAGCTTCTTCAGTGGACTCGTTCTGAAAAGGGCAGCCGGAAGATGAAGTGCATATTTCGGCCCGAACAGGACGCTCTGCCACTGCCAGTCTATCCCTTTGAGTTCATCAAACCTTTCAACCCCGGCCTGCCAGAGCTTGTAAAACACTCCCGCTTACCCATTCCTGATATCGTGTATGGGCTGCAGGAGATGGGAACCCTGAAGCGGTAAAGACCCACCGCACCGCACAGGGATGACCGGATCACCTCTCTGACCGCCTTTCTCCTGAGTGTCATACTCCTGTCTCAGCAATAAAAAAAGATGAAAACCTGTCACCAGTCAATTCATTGACGCTGTCCGCAGGTCCTTCAAAGGCTGAATATCTTTGCAGATCAAAGAGATGAGTAGTGGCATGGTCCTTGATCAAAACAAGGTGCAATGGAGGGCTATGCAATGGTTGAAGAGCGACATGACGAAGGTGCTGAAGAGACCGCCAAAAAGCCTGAAAAAAAAGGCAAAAGCAAGAAGTTTCTGATTATCATCGCCGCATTAGTAGTACTGGGCGGCGCAGGAGGCTTTGCTGGATACAAGCTGCTCTCCGGTAAGGGGAAAGATGCCTCCGGCTCCATGATCTGCCGCCTCGGCATACCGATTGAGACGCATCTCGTCATGAGCGCAAGCAGCGATGACGAGTTCCTCGCTGCGGCTTACCGGCAGTACAGGAACCTGCCCATAGACTGTATCGCCTTTACCAAGAGTGATGAAGCAGTAAAGTTCGGCTCCACCTATAACCATGCAAACCTCTACTGCAAGCCGGTGGCCTATATCACAACCTGCCAGAACGTCCCTGCCGACATTTCATTCCCCGACAGCGAAGCTCTGACGGAGATGATCCTGAAAAGCGAGGTGGCGGCATGATGGGCAGAACGGGACAGAAACAGATAAGAACCATCACAGTGACGAGCGGAAAGGGAGGAGTGGGCAAGACGAACATGGTGGCGAGTCTGGCCGTGGCGCTCGCCAGAGCTGGCAGGAAGGTCATGATCCTTGACGCCGATCTCGGCCTGAGCAACATAGATGTCCTCTTCGGCATTGCCCCCAAATACACGATCCAGCATGTGCTGAGCGGAGAGAAGAGACTGGAGGAAGTGCTTGTTGACGGTCCTTACGGCATCAAGATCCTTCCAGCGAGCTCAGGGGTCCAGGAGCTGACGGGGCTCAACGAGTTCCAGAGGATGAAGCTTATCGAGGAGTTCGACGCTTACGCCTCAGACATCGATCTGCTCCTCATAGACACCGGCTCCGGCATCTCTGAGAATGTCGCCTTTTTCTGCATCTCCGCCCAGGAGAGCATTGTTGTCACCTCTCCCGAGCCGACAGCCCTCACCGCTGCCTACGCCCTTATCAAGGTGCTTTTTACCCGGTACCAGGAGAAGGATTTCAAGATCCTGGTTAACTCAGCGCGGAATGCAGAAGACGCTTTCCAGGTCTTCAGGAGCCTCTCCCTTGCAGCGGAGAAGTTTCTGAACATCTCTCTCGATTATCTCGGATTCATCCCTTTTGACGAGTCCGTGCCGAAGGCGGTGAGGATGCAGAAGACCTTTTACGATGCCTACCCGAACAGCAAGGCAGCAGAGAGTCTCCGCGCCATTGCTGCAAAGCTCATGGAGGAGGAGAGCGGCGTAAAGATCAGGGGTTCTCTCCAGCTCTTTCTCGGCAACATGCTCAGGAGAGAAATGACAGGCCATGGCGCATAACGCATACGGCGAAACTCACGGGAGGGGAAAGATGCCTGAATACACGCAGTCAATCAAAGAAGAAGAACAGGAGAGGGTGATCAGGGAGTTCCTGCCCTATATCAAATATACGGCGAACCGGCTGGCCTGGCGGCTCCCGCCGCAGCTGACCGTTGATGACCTGGTCAGCTGCGGTCTCATGGGTCTCCTTGAGGCACTGGGAAAGTTCGAGCCCGGAAGGGTCAAGCTTAAGACCTTTGCCGAGTTCAGGATCAAGGGGGCGATGCTCGATGAGCTGAGGGCAACGGACTGGGTGCCGCGATCGATGAAGAAGAAGATCCACGATATCTGGACTGCCCACAGCAGGCTTGAGAAAGAGCTCGGAAGGGCCCCTGATGACGAAGAGATAGCGGCTCTGCTTGAGATCTCCCTTGATGAATACTACAAGATACTTCATGACGGCAGCGGCGCCATATCCCTCCGTTTTGAGGATTTCGACGGCGACGACGGCTCGGAGGGAATGAATATCCTGGAGTGCATCCCTGACAGGAACGCAAAAACCCCCCTGGCCATCCTCGAGACAGAGGATCAGAAAAGGATTATTGCCGGCCATATCAGCGAGCTTCCTGAAAAGGAGCAGCTGCTTCTTTCCCTCTATTACTGGGAGGAGCTGACCATGAAAGAGATCGGCAGGATCATGAATCTGACGGAAGGGCGGGTCTGCCAGATCCACGCTCAGGCCCTGATACGGCTGAAGGCAAAGATCTCCGGAGACGGCGTTGTTAAAGAAAGGCAAATGGCGGTCCGATAAAGTGAAAATGAAACGCGCTTCAGGCATATCAGGATTGCTGAAGGACCTCTCATCGCAATGCCTCACGCCGCAGGAGGGCTGCCGTCCAGGGTATGGGAATATGGTGGTCATAGACCACAGAGACAGCGTTATCAGCAAAGATGCCCACAACAGCAAAAGAAGTCGACAATATTGATGAAAACACCCTTATCGCTGAAGTGAGGAGCAGGGGGAACTCCACCGCCCCCCATCTGCACTTTGAGATGAGGAGGAACGGCAAGCCCCTTGATCCGACTGCAATACTGGCCATGAAGTAAAACTAAAGAAAAGTTAAAACCTTCCGATAAGAGAAGAAATATTCCTTGTCGGAGGCAGCAATGCAGATTAACAACAATAAGCCGCCGGAAAAGCAGGACGCGGTTATCAAGGGCCAGAAGGTCGGAGGTCCCCTCCAGGCAATTGACAAGGGACCTGCCGAAAAGATCAGCGCCAGG
>JBAZFD010000103.1:0-3637 GCA_041653575.1 Thermodesulfovibrionales bacterium | reverse complement strand
AGCTCTCAGGTAAGGCGCGGGGGATTGCTGATATGTTTACCGTCATCAACCAACTCCCCGAGGTCCGTGCAGAAAGGATACAGGAAATAGAACAGTCTCTCAATAAGGGAACGTACAAAATCGACGCCTTCGCTATAGCGTCCAGGATGGTTGGCGAGGTGGTATGAGGCCGGAAGAGGCGGCATGTTGCTTTCAAGGGAGATGTAGATGTTTCTTAATATAAGCAAGACTGATAGGCCGCCCTGCCATTCAGACAAGGTATCTGCTATTCCTGTCTCCCGGACCAGGCGGTAAGGTAGTCGAGAAAGAAGCGGTATGTTGGGGGGAGGCTCCTCTTTTTGTGGGTGGCGATGTAGAACGCCCTTTTCATCTCTCCTCCCTTCAGGCTGATCTCCCTGAGGACGCCGCACCGGATCTCATCAGCAACAGAGACCCGCGAGAGGATGGCGATTCCCATCCCTGCCTTGACTGCCTGCTTTATGGCGTCAGGGGAGCTGAGAACGCAGGCAGGCCTTATGTTGTCTATGGCTATGCCCTTATGCGCAAGTATCCGCTCCGTCTCCTTCCGTGTCCCTGACCCCTCTTCCCTCATCACCAGGGGGAATCGCGTCACCGCCTTTGCCTCCATCACCTCCGGGGCTCTCATGGAAGGAGATGCAACAATAATGAGCTCATCCTCCCTGAAAGGAATATACCGGATTGCAGGCTCAGAAAGCCTGGCGCCCACGATACCGAGCAGGATCTCGTGCCGGGCAATCCTCTCAAGGATCTCCTTGGAATCGGCAATGGTTATCTGAAAAGAAAGGGAGGAATGGGACTTTTGCATCTCCGCCATTATTGAAGGCAGAATATAGGTGCCGGGTATTGTACTGGCGCCTATGAAGAGGCTCCCTGCAATCTCATTGCGGGAGCTCCCGATAATCTCCTTCACTCCCTCGGCCCGCTCAATGATCTCCACGGCATGGGGGTAAAGCAGCTCCGCCTCTTTTGTTGGAATAATGCTCCTCCCCATCCGGTCAAAGAGGCTGCATTGCAGCTCCTCCTCCAGCGCCTTGATGTGGCTGCTGATGGTGGGCTGAGTGAGCCGCAGGGATTCCGATGCGCCGGAAAAGCTCCTCCCGCGAAAGACTGCAACAAAAACCTTCAGGTGATGGATATCCATAGATCATTGTACCACGGCCTTTTGACGGTTATCTCCCCGGCGTGATAGATTACCGGATGGACCCGGTGACACATGCCCTTTCAGGACTGGTGCTACAGCAGTGCGGACTCAGAAAAAGGTTTTCCATCCTTATCATCTTTCTTTCCACCCTTGCCCCTGACCTTGACTATCTGACCAGGATCTGGGGCGCTGATCTGCTCCTCAGGTATCACCGGGGGATCACCCATGGGATTCTCGTCCTCTTTCTCTTCCCTCTCTTCATGGCCTTCCTCTTCCGGAAGAAGACCGGATTTGCCTATGCCTACGGGCTCTCCCTCCTCGGGTACGGCCTTCATATCCTCATGGATCTCACAAACCAATACGGCACGCGGGTTCTCTCCCCCCTCGACTGGAACCAGTACTCCCTTGACCTCACCTTTATCATTGATCCCTATATCACAGGCGGGCTCCTCCTTGCTGTTGCGATGCGCTGGATCAATCCGCGGCGGGCGCAGGTTTTCGCCCTCTGCGCCGTGCTGCTTCTCTCAGGATACCTGGCAGGCAAATCTTATCTCCAGGACCGGGCGAAGGAGTTTCTGAAGACAAAGGTGGATGCCCAGGTATACAGACTTTACCCCCTCCCTAACGACTTCCTCAGGTGGTGGTTCATCACAAAGCTGAACAATGAGGTCTCAACGGGCTTTGCAGACCTCTTCACCCAAAGGGTCTGCATTCAGGAGAAATACAGTCTTGACCGGCATGACAGCCTGATCCAGGCATCGGAAAAGACGAGGGTGATACGGAATTTTCTCTCCTTCGCCAGGTATCCCTATGCCGAGGTGAAGAAAGAGGGCGAAAGGACAGTAGTGACCTGGAAAGACCTCGCCTATTCCTTCCTCCCCGGTGAAAGGGTTACAGCAAAGGTGGTCATGGACGGACAAGGGGAGGTCATCTCCTCGAAGTTCAGGTTCTGAAGTCCAACGCTGCGCTGGCAAAATCTCCCACACGAACAAAACTCTTTATCAAAGCAACCCGACAAGCCTATGCCGAACTTCAGGCCCTCAGGGCTGCGTGACATCAGAGCTTAAATTAGCGCCATTCTGGACAGACTCTTATACGACATGGCGGATATAAGGTAAAATACAGGATTCATATTCAGAAGGAGGCAGAAAATGAAATGTCCTGTTTGTAATACCGACCTGCTCATGTCTGAAAGGCAGGGAATAGAGATCGATTACTGTCCCCAGTGCAGAGGCGTCTGGCTTGACCGTGGAGAGCTGGACAAGATCATTGAGCGGTCAGCCCCTGCTCCGTATGAACCGCCCAGAGAGCAGTATCCCTCTCATGGAGACAGCCATTACAAAGGCCATGATGATTACAGGAAGCACAAGAAGAAATCATTTTTTGAAGAGCTCTTTGACTGAAGGGAGTTGTTCACTGTTCTGCATGGGAAATGGGGGCATCTCCCCCTTTCCCGTACAGAAAAACAGCAATACCTTTGCAGGGAAGGCGCCGTGTCCCTCCGGATCTTCGTAATCATCTCTCCTGTCGCCTTTGTCGTCCATTCAGCAAGCTTCCGCACCTCATTGGCGACTACAGCGAATCCCCGTCCCTGCTCCCCGGCGCGGGCTGCTTCAATTGCGGCATTCAGGGCGAGCAGGTTCGTCCGGTCTGCAATGTCCTTGATCACGCGGACAGGGCCAAAGGGGCAATTACCCATAGCTGTCCCCGCTGTTGTATAATGGTTATCACCCTGAAACCGAGAGGATACCTCCTTGTCTGAGCTGACCCCATTGATGAAGCAGTACTTCAGTATCAAAGAAAAGCACCAGGATGCCATAGTCCTGTTCAGGCTCGGCGATTTCTATGAGATGTTCGGCGATGATGCGCGGACAGCCTCAGCCATCCTCCAGATCGCCCTCACCACCCGTGAGAAGGGAAAGGAGGACCCCCTTCCCATGTGCGGCGTCCCCCATTTCTCTGTTGAAGCCTATATCACAAAGCTCATCAAGGCAGGCCGGAAGGTGGCCCTCTGCGAGCAGATGGAAGACCCTAAACAGGCCAAGGGGATCGTCCAGAGGGCGGTAGCCAGGGTCATCACCCCAGGCACCATCACCCCTGATCAGCCCAAGGAGAATGCCTATATCATGAGCATCTTCCCTTACAGGGACTCATGCGGCATCGCTGTGGCCGACCTCTCCACAGGGGAGTTCATGGTCTATGAGACCAACAGGCCCATAGAGGATGAATTCGGCAGGCACGAACCACGGGAGGTCCTCTGCCCTGAGGGGATGAAGGAAGACCTCCATTTCCTTGAGGCGTTACGGGGACAGTTCGTATCCTATTACGACGACTGGTATTTTGATTATACAGAGGCCTACAAGACCCTTCTGAGATACTTCAGGGTCTCCTCCCTTGACGGATACGGCTGCGCTGAGATGAACGCAGCCATATCAGCCGCAGGCGCAGTCATCAGCTACCTTGAAGACTCACAAA
>JBAZFD010000102.1:0-6824 GCA_041653575.1 Thermodesulfovibrionales bacterium | reverse complement strand
AAGGACGGCAGGCGGCAAAAAAGCCCCGGTGAAAGGCCAGATGACCCCGGCGCAGCTCCTTGTCAAGGGTGAGATTACCCACTTCCAGGCCTCTACAAGCGGAGGAGGGGGCGGGTTCAGTATCGGCGGCTTCAGGCTCGGCGGAAGCACTGATACCGCTGAGATCAACGCTGTGATCTATGTGGTTGATTCCACGACAGGCCAGGTCGTTGCCTCAAAGAAGGTTGTCGGCAAGGCTGAAAGGACGGGCGTTGATGTCGGTTTTTCAGACAGGCACTGGGGCGCGGACATGAGCGCCTTCAAAAAGACGAACGTGGGCAAGGCAGTTGAGCAGGCGATTGACGAGGCTGTTGATTTCATAAGCGCACAGCTCGAAACAATCCCCTGGGAAGGCTCCGTTGTGATGGTGAAAAACGGGAATATCTATGTCAACAGGGGTGCGAGGGAAGGCGTTGAGCCCGGCCAGAGGTTTATCGTCGGTAACGCCGAGCAGGTGAGAGACCCCGATACCGGTGAGGTGCTTGACACCTCCATCGAAAGGGCCGGAACGATTGAGATTGAATCGGTGAAGGAGAAGATCTCCATCGGAAGGGCTGTCTCAGGCGGTGAGAGGATCGAGGAAGGCATGACGGTGATGCTCCCTGAAAGGCGGCATTAACCGCAGTTTTTCGTGTAATGAGCTGTTTTTGAAGACAGTATTCCACGCCGGTTGACGGTTTCAGAGGGCTCTTTCAGGGCAGTCTGAAGCCGTCAACTTCTGTCTGCCCTTATAGAAAACCCCTGTTTCCCCATTATCTGCCGATGTCTGATTCCGGAGATTGAAGAGGCTGCGCCTGATATGATAGAGTATTCTCCTTAAAATTTCCGCAATGGAGGCCTTGATAAGCAAGTAAGAAAACCCGAAAACAGCCCAATACCTATCGAGGCTGGAAGACAGGGAAGAGAGGTGAAATACCTCCGCTGCCCCGCAGCCGTAAAGGGAACGAAAACCCGATCAAGAGCCACTGTCATGGGTAATGCCATGGTGGGAAGGCGGGTGAGTAGGCCGACAGGAAACCGAGCGTTTCCATGACAATGCCCTGAGCCGGAAGACCTATCCAGACCGCGCGCAATCAGATCTCAATTTCCCGAGGGAGGAAAAAAGTGAAGAAATCCTTGTTTTTCGTTGTCTTGTTGCCTGTTTTTGCCTGTTGCCTTTCTGTTGCATTCAGTTTGCCCGCCTTTGCTGCAGATCAGGTCGATTATCTGGATGAGATCGTCGTCACCGCTACCAAGATAGAAGAACCCCTGAAGGATGTTCCTGCTTCAGTCCAGGTGATCACCAGTGAAGATATCAAAAACTCCACAGCGCTGAATGCGGGAGACCTCATTGCAGAGGCCAGCATCGGTCACGTCCATAAATACACCGGCGCCTTGACAAGCAGAATAGGGCTGAGGGGGCTGACAACAGACCTTCTCAACGACCTCAACAGCAGAGTCCTTATCCTTGTCAACAGCCACAGGGCTGGGACAGTGAACCTGGCAAAGATCCCTGCTGACGAAATCGAGAGGATCGAGATCGTGAAAGGCCCCGGCTCTGTGCTCTACGGCTCATCAGCCATGGGCGGCGTGATCAACATCATCACGAAAAAGAGAGGGGAAGAGGGAAGGCACGCCTCCCTTTCGGCAGAGGCAGGCTCATGGGGGTTCTGGAAGACGACTGCTGATCTGGGTCTCAGGCAGGGACCCTTTGATCTTTTTCTCTCGGCAGGCAGTTCCTCCATTGACGATTATGAGGCAAATGGCTTCGGTTTAGTAGAGAACTCAGGGTTCAGCGACGCAACCCTCACCGCCGGTCTCGGCATCAGCCTGCCTGATGAGCAGAGGCTCTCCCTTGGATTTCAAGCATGGAAGGGCTGGGACATAGGCGATCCAGGTCCCAGGTATGCCCCTGACCCGGACAACTTCTCAGACAAGGAGAGGACCGGATTTGATCTCGGGTATGAGAGGGGGACATTCTCTGCCGGGTATTACTTCATCAGCGACAGGGATGAGGCCCACGGCGGCATGACCAAAGGCCCAGGGAATTCAGTTATCACCACGAAAAAGACAGTGACCCAGGGCGCGACCCTTCAGAAGAGCATCTCCATCGGCGAGCACAGGATCATTGTCGGCGGCCAGTGGGACAGGGTAGAGGCGCGGAGCTGGAAGAACACCGCAGCTCCCTCAACTCCTGACTCACAGTATGACACTTACGACGGCTTTGCCGAAGGCAGGCTGAGCCTTCTTGACAGCAGACTCCTTCTAAGCGCAGGGCTCAGATATGACTGGTTTGAAAACAGCATCCTTGCAACGCCAGGCCTTGCGGTCAACCCAAGGGAAGAGGCGCTGGACCATCTGACAGCGCGGGGCGGGGTTGTGTATAAGGTCACCGACCGTCTCAGGCTCAAGGGGAACATAGGCTCAGCCTTTCGCGCCCCAGCGCCGAATGAGCTGGCAATTGACCACACCACATGGAGCACACGGTATATAGGCAATCCTGACCTGAAGCCTGAAAAGAGCACAACCTGTGACGCCGGTGTTGAGTACGGAGACCCTCTTCTCAAGGCAGGCCTCACCTTCTTCCACACGGAGTTCGAGGACAAGATCCTCGGCTACTACGACAGCGGTCTCGCTGCAATGACATGGAAGAACGTGGATGGCGCAACCCTCCAGGGGGTCGAGCTGAATGCCTCCTATGACATAGGTCTCGCCCTCGGACTTGAGGTCTCCATAGAGCCCTTCACGAACATCACCTATCTCACGCGGTTTTCCAGCAGGGACGAGCTGGAGATAAACAAGTACGGCAAGACACTCCTCTACACTCCGAAATGGACAGGGGCCTTCGGCATAAGGGCAGGCCAGGAGAAATGGGACGCAAGAGTTATCGCAAACTACACCGGAGATGAGCTGGTGCAGGACTGGTCCGCATCTCCCTATCCTGTGGTGAAGAAGGGCGACTTTACCGTGGTGAGTCTGAAGGGCTCATACAGACCCATGAATAATCTGGAGATAACAGCCTCTGTGGAGAACCTCCTTGACAGGGCCTACTCCTACATCCTCGGCTATCCCATGCAGGGGAGGACAATTGTCGCGGGGCTGAAATGGAAGTTCTGATGAACAAATGGAAAGTCAGGCATTCGCTCAGGAGTTCCTTCATGGCTTCAGTTTTCATCGCGCTGCTGCTTTTTTCAGTCCCTGCCCAGGGGGCTTCTCCGGAGAGGATCGTCTCCCTTGCGCCGAATGTGACTGAGATCCTCTTCAGCCTCGGACTTGGAGACCGGATTGTGGGGGTGAGCAATTTCTGCGACCGTCCCGCTGAGGCAAAAAACAGGGCAAAGGTGGGGGCGATAAAAGACCCTTCGCTTGAGTCCATCCTCTCCCTGAAGCCTGACCTGGTGGTGATTGACAGGGACGTGAATCCTGACGGCATTGGGGAGAGGCTGGCGAAACTGGGAGTGAAGGTCCATATCTTTTCAGCCTTCAGGATCAGGGAGCTTCCCCCTGCTGTGCGGGCTCTGGGGAAGGCCTCAGGGAAGCAAAAGGAGGCTGAGACCCTGGCCCGGAGGCTGGAAAAGAGTTTCAGGGAGATCGGGAACAAAGGGAAGCAGCGGAAAAGGGCGGTCTTTATCCTTTTGCCGGAGCCCCTTGTGGTTGCAGGAGCGGAGACGCCCATTGACGACGCCATGAACCTCCTCGGCATGGAGAATGTTGCTGCCGGGTCAGCGGCGAGGTATCCCCGCTACTCACTTGAAGGGCTTATCGCAGCAAAGCCGGAGATCATCTTTATCGGCAAGGGACACGCCGACATGAGGAGGGCCTCAGAGGGTTTCCTGAAAAAGATCGCCATGATCCCCGCTGTCAGGGCAGGCAGGGTCTATTTCCTCGGAGACGGCCTCTTCCGCATGGGTCCGAGGATCGAGGAGGGGCTGAGAGAGATGTCAGTGGCGGCCCAGGGAAGATAGAATTGACATAACATATAAAAACATTTATATTAATTGCGGGGGTGGTACAATGCTCAAGACCTTCGCATCATTTGTCACATACGGCCTTCTGAATCTGTCCCACGGCTCTGCCCTTGCCGATGCCGTGGAGTTTTTTGTCTATGATACGATAAAGATTTTCCTCCTCCTCTCTGTCATTATCTTCGTCATATCCTTTATCAGGAGCTGGTTTCCCCCCGAGAAGACTCGAAAGATCCTCTCCCATAAAAAAGAGTTTATAGGTAATATCCTGGCTGCACTCCTGGGGATCGTCACACCCTTCTGCTCGTGCTCGGCAGTTCCGCTCTTTATCGGCTTTGTTGAGGCAGGAGTCCCGCTGGGAGTCACCTTCTCCTTCCTCATCTCCTCACCCATGGTGAACGAGGTGGCTGTGGTCCTCCTCTGGGGCCTCTTCGGCTGGAAGATTGCGGCCATCTATCTCGGCACAGGCCTCCTCGTGGCCATTGCTGCCGGGCTCATCATCGGAAAGCTGAGGCTTGAAAAATGGGTAGAGGGGTATGTGTATGAGATCCATATGGGAGAATCAGGGGATCTTCCGCAACAGAGCTTCAGGGAGAGGCTCATCTTTGCCAGGGATAACACAAAGGAGATTGTCAAAAAGGTCTGGCTCTTCATCCTCATAGCCATAGGTATAGGCGGTTTTATTCACGGGTATGTGCCACAGGATTTCCTGGTCCGGTACGCGGGGCCTCAGAATCCCTTAGCCGTTCCCGTGGCGGTATTGCTGGGCGTCCCCCTCTACTCAAACGCCGCAGGGGTGATTCCCATTGTCTACGCCCTCATGGAGAAGGGGCTGAGCACAGGCACAGTGCTGGCTTTCATGATGGCGGTCACCGCCCTCTCGCTGCCTGAGATGATTATTCTGAAAAAGGTGCTGAAGCTCCCGCTCCTTGCTGTCTTCGCGGGGATCATGACAGTGACGATCATAGCGGTGGGGTATCTGTTCAATACGATTCTTTAGGATAAGTGAATAGGTGAAGCGGTGAATTGGTTAGTCGGGAGGGGGAAATGGGATATCAGAACTTTAAGGAACTGCGAGTCTGGCAAGAGGCAAAAGGGCTGGCAATCAATGTTTACAGATTGACCTCTGAGGGGAGGCTTTCAAGAGATTTTGGATTGAAAGAACAGATTCAGAGGTCTTCTGTGTCAATAGCCTCGAATATCGCTGAAGGTTATGAGCGGAATAGTGACAAGGACTTTGTAAGGTTCCTCCTGATTGCCAAGGGATCGCTTGCCGAGCTGAGAACTCAGCTTGAGATTGCAAAAGGAATTGGCTATGTAGATGAGAATGCCTACAACGATTTTGAAAATCAATGCAACAAGATCGGAGCAATGCTCACAAAGCTTATACAGGCGAGGAAAACGGTTAGTCGGTGAAGGGGTAAATAGGTGAATCGGAGATGAAACGACTTTGCTCCAATTCACCAATTCCCCGACTCACCAATTCACCAAAAATCAGGAGGTTAGTCATGGAGATCAAGGTTTTAGGTCCTGGGTGTGCGAACTGTCACACCATGGAGGAGTTGGCGAAAAAGGCTGTGCAGGAGTTGGGGATTGACGCCCAGGTGGAGAAGGTGAGTGACATAAAGGAGATCATGAAGTACACCATGTCCACCCCCGGCCTGGTCATCAACGGCAAGCTCAGACACGCGGGCAAGCCCTTGCCGAGCCTCGAAAAGGTGAAGGAGCTGATCAGGGGAGAGCAGTAGTGCAGGAGCTCGTTGCTATCTTCAAGGCCCTCTCGGACGAGACGCGGCTCAGGATCATCAGGCTGCTGCACCAAGGGGAGCTCTGCGTATGCGACCTTGTGGCAGCCCTCGATATGGTGCAGCCCAAGGTCTCATTCCATCTCAAGATCCTCAGGGAGGCAGGTCTTATCAGGGACAGGAAGGAAGGGAGGTGGACCCATTATCGTCTGGATGATTCAGACATCTTTGTTCGGTTTCTTCTCCTCTCTTCCATAGAGAGGACCTCCGTTGGGATTGTTGAGGAAGATAAAAAGAGGCTCGATGGTTTTCAAAAGGCAAAGACCCTTCTCCATCCCGGAGGCATTGGCGACGGGTGGCGCGGTCTTGAGGGCGGCGTAACAACAGAGGCGGTGTCTGAAGAAAAGAGAGGAAATGAGGCATGACAAAGAAGAGGGTGCTTTTTGTCTGTATCCACAACAGCGCAAGGAGTCAGATGGCCGAGGCCTTTCTCAACAGCATTGGCAGTGCCCGTTTCGAGGCCTTCAGCGCAGGGCTGGAGCCGGGGAGGCTTAATCCCTATGCTGTAGAGGCAATGAAAGAGGCGGGGATAGACATCTCCGGGAACAAGACAAAGGCGGTTGCCGATCTCTTCGATTCGGGCCAGAGGTACGATTTTGTAATTACTGTCTGCGACAGCAGGAGCGCAGAGACCTGTCCCGTCATCCCCGGTCAGACAGTGCTCCACTGGGAGTTCCCCGATCCCTCGGCTCTTGATGGGAGCCATGAGGAGCGGCTGGAGGAGACAGGTCGGATCAGGGACATGATCAGGGAGAAGGTTGAGGCCTGGATCAGGGAAAAGGAGAAATAATGGAGGCAGGAGCAGCGAAGAAACTCTCTTTTCTCGACAGATATCTCACCCTTTGGATCTTCAGCGCCATGGCCCTTGGCGTGGGGATCGGATATTTTGTGCCGGGCACAGAGGGGGTCATCAACAGTTTCCAGGTGGGGACAACGAACATCCCCATCGCCGCAGGTCTCATCCTCATGATGTTTCCACCCTTGGCAAAGGTGAAGTACGAAGAGCTGGGAGAGGTCTTCAGAAACAAACGGGTCC
>JBAZFD010000101.1:0-6878 GCA_041653575.1 Thermodesulfovibrionales bacterium | reverse complement strand
CGCATTTTCAGTGCCGATTCATCCCAGGAAAAGAGCTTCACCCTCTCCAGCCCCTCTCTGATCATCTTTTTCTGAAGGTCCCTGCCGGATATGACCTTTATAATAGCCTCCTTCCATCCCTTCTCATCATGGGGATCAAGAAGGATTCCCGAATCCCCGGCCACCTCCGGGAGAGAACTGGCATTGGAAACGATCACCGGCGTTCCCGAGGCCATGGCTTCAAGGACAGGCATGCCGAACCCCTCGTAAATGGAGGGGAAGACAAAGAGCTGTGCCCCTGAGTAGAGCCTGTTCATATCCTCGTCCGGCACATAGCCCAGGAACTTCACATCCCGCTCAGTGAGCCCCAGTCTCTCGTACTCCTGATAAATGAATGAGTTCTTCCAGCCGGAGGCCCCGGCTACGAGAAGCTGGAGGCCCTCACCTTTCAGCTCCGAAAAGACCCGAAGAAGGGTCTTAAGGTTTTTCCTCGGCTCCACGGTGCTCACGGTCAGAATATAATCCCTGCCCGCCCCGTACTTATCAGCGATGTAGTCCGAAGAATCGTTTTTTGCCAAGCGAGCATAGGCTCCTGCCGCAGGATAAATCAGGCTGACCTTCTCTCTGGGGACACCTACTATTTCTACCAAGGATGAGGCGGTAGCCTCGGAAATGGTGACAATATGATCAGCCTCCCTGATCGCCCGTTTAAAGAGAAACTTTGCAATCATCCTGTTATAATGCTCCATAGTCTCAGGAAAGTAGTGCCAGACGAGGTCATAAACAACGAGGATCTTCTTCGTCTTCCCAGGCAGGTAGGGGGGGAGCATCTGCCGCGTGCCCCAAAAAATGTCTATCCCATCCTTTTTCATCAAACGGACCCCCTCGGTAAAAAGCCAGAGGGTGTTACCGTATGAAGTAGTTTTCTCGGTTGCATTCTTACTGAATCTTGTATAACAACTACCTTGATTTTCCAACTGAAAGGGATTCCTGCAATAAAGGAAATAGTTATTCCCCCGGTCATTGTGCATCAGATGAAAGAGAATATTCCGCACGTAATTCGGGATACCTGAGGCAGTCCGTGTGGCGAGAGGGAAGGCGTCAATTGCAATATTCATGCTCTCTCCTCCCTCGTAAACACCTCCCGCATAAATGTCAGATCCTTAGAGGATATCCCGCCAAGAAGGTAAAGGACTCCCCCATAGACAATCAGATAGAAGGGGATAAAAAGGAGAGACTTTACAAAATAAATAACCACGGCTACAGAGAGCCCGGCTATGGCCGGTTTTACAAGACCGGCTCCATAATTTATCCTGAATAAAGCCCTGTCTATAAGGACCATACTGATCACCAGCCCGAAGACCTCCGTGAGAAGCCTAACCATAGCCGCCCCCTGAAAGCCGAAGCGGGGAATAAGAAGAAGATTCAGGGATATGCTCAAGCATACCATGAACACCTGAATCAGGGGGACTTTTTTGGCCAGGGGGGATGCAAGAAGAAGATAGCCAACCGGCGTCGAGATATATAGGACTAAAACAACCAAGGAGAATATTTTAAGTCCCTTGACGGCATCCTGATACTCTGCTGAGAAGTACAGGACTTCAATAATCTTGTCTGCTGTCATGAATATGACGACAGAGAGGAACACTCCGGCGTAACCCATTATTTTTATACCTGTCTGGGTGATCTTTTGAGCCGTTCCCAGCTCTTCCCCTATCATATGCCTGCTTAGCACCGGGAGGAGAACCATGCCGAAGGCTGCCTGGAATATGAGGAGTGCCGACAGGACATGAGAGGATGCGTGATAGAGCCCGACAGCAGCAGGCCCCTGGAGGTGCTGAAGGAGAA
Source organism: Thermodesulfovibrionales bacterium (assembly GCA_041653575.1). Taxonomy (GTDB): domain Bacteria; phylum Nitrospirota; class Thermodesulfovibrionia; order Thermodesulfovibrionales; family Dissulfurispiraceae; genus JBAZFD01. The sequence goes on along the minus strand of JBAZFD010000101.1, from coordinate 5,051 downwards.
TGGTATCTGCACGGGAGAATATACTTGAAAGAATGACTATGCTTACATAGGGAAGCGAACCCTTCAAAACATCCCTGTAATCCCCCATCTGCATCCTGCCATAAGACATCTTCAGAATTCTGTATTTTCTGTTCACAAAAAACGACAAACCAAGCATGGAAAGATTTCCCAGGAAGAATGCCGTGGCAACACCAGCCATACCAGTCCCGGTCTTCAGTGCGACAAGGCATAAGGCTGTAGTAACAAAAGTAGCTCCTACCCTGAGCCCGCCATCTATCCCCATTCTGCTTATCCCTCTTGCGGTAAGAATAAATGATTGAGCCTTGCTTGAGAGGATAAGCCCGGTTCCGGCAATGAGGACAAATATCCATATATCCTTCATTTCCGCCACTATGAGATACACAGCAAATACAAAAAGAATAAGAGCGGTGACAGCCATCCTGAGATGTGAAGTTGCTGTAAATAATTTTTCTTTTTTCTCAGGGCTTCTGGCCACTTCGATGGGGACATAGCTGGTGAATCCAAAGTCTCCAAGCATCTGGAGAAGAAGGTAAAGAGTGAGAGCATAAGAGAGATAGCCGAAAACCGTCACCCCAAGTATCCTTGCGGCATATATAACAAAAACAAAAAGAAGAATCTTATTAATTACTTCAACAGCATATATGATGGCAGTATTCTTCAATATCGCTTTCAGGGACTCGATCATTGTGCGTGACTCTCGGGCATTACTGTTTCAGCCATCCGTACAGGGACTGAACAAGTCTCATGTTTTTCACCTTTCCGTGAATCCTTCTCCCTGTAGAGCTTCTTAGAAGGGTATTTGCAATCATTGCCATAGCAAGAAGCGCAGCCCCTCTGCCAGTTCCGTATCTGTTCAGAGCCTTCCGCCAGTTACAGATCAGCAGATGGTTGTATGCATAGCTGAGAATTGACTGGACCTGGGAAAAGCCCATCTTTGCACGGGGAAACCGCTCCCTGCAGTAAAAGAGCTCTGCCCCCTGAGCAGGGTCAAACCATGTTTCGTCGTTTATTTCTCCTCTTTGAACAAGCTCATCATAAAAAGCAGTGTTGGGGTGCACCTTGAAAAACTGGACATCCGCCTCATCGAAATACCTGAGGAGCTCAAAAGTAGCCATGACATCATCCTCGGTCTCATCAGGAAGGGATACCATAAAAAAACCTACCAGCCAATAGCCCAGCCTCTTACTGAGGGCTATCGTCTCTTCCACCTGGCTTCTCGTAACCCCCTTGTTCATTCTTTTGAGTATCCGGTCAGATCCGCTCTCGATGCCGAAGCCGAGGACGTCACAACCAACCTCTCTCAGGCGTCTGAGAACCATTTCGCTGGTTCCTACCCTCACGTCAACCCTGAAGCTTATCTTCAGGCTTTTCTCTTCAATAAGATCGCAGAACCTGAGCATCCTCTGCTCATTCCCCGTGAAAAGAGCGTCATAGAACCTGAAATATCCTATGCCATGCTCCGTTGCGAAATACTCAACTCTCCTCACAAGCTCCTCAGGACTGAGATACCGGTATGTTGTGCCCCAGTAGCTGTTGGCCGCGCAGAACCTGCACTTGAAGGGGCATCCTCTTGAGGCTATTATGGGGAGGGCCTTCAGCCTCTGAAGCTCCAGCGGGATCTCGAAATCCTTCCATCCCTCTATCTGCCCTGCAATGAGGGAGTAATCAAGATAAAGGCTGTCTATGTCCTTCATGACAGGACGGTCAGGGTTCCTGAGGATCTCCCTGCCGTCCCTCCAGGTGATGCCCGATATCTCCCTGAGCTGCCTGCCCTCCATGATCTCTGCAACCGGCTCCTCCCCTTCCCTCCTGACCACTATGTCTATGAAGGGACAATGCCTGAGGACAAGCATGTCCAGTGTCTGGACATGAGCCCCTCCGACAATGATGGTGCATGAAGAATTTGCAGCCTTGACCTTCCTCGCAAACTCAAAAACCTCGAACCTTGACTCTGTATAACAGACAAGACCAAGAACATCAGCTTGCCTGATCTTAACAAAAAGCTCCTCTTCAGAAAGTCCTGATGATACCTGCTCTACAACCTCCACCTCACAACCCGTACGGTCCCTCACATAGGTGGCGATATAGCCCAGGCCAAGGGAAGGTATCTTTATCGCGCCTTTAAAAAATGGGTTTACCAATAAAAGCTTCATTATTTACCTCCCTCGCAAACTCCGGCTCCCCCAGTACTGCTGCTTGTGGAGGCAGCATCTGCTGCTATCGGACTGAGAAACTCGTCTGTCACCCCATATCTGTCCATCCTCACAGAAACATTAAAAGCGCAGCAGCTCTCGCAGGAGCGTGGAAGCTTTGTCCCCGTTTTCACAACATGGCTCCTGAAATCCCTGTACCTCCTTGAGTTCCAGATCTGCATGAAAGGTGTTTTCAGTGCATTCCCGAAGCTGGATCTCCTCAGGAACTCCCTCCTGCTCTGCATCAGGATTGCGCAGTCAGGAATCACCTCTCCGTTCACCAGCACGAAGGGCTCAGTCCAGCGCACACAGCTCTCCGATGAAGGAAGAGAGGAGGCATCGGAGTGGGAGAAACAGAGGTTCATCCCGTGCCTCAGGGAATTTTCATAAACTCTGCTCATGATCTCCTCGGGGATCTCACTGAGAGGGAGATAGTGCTCCTCAACGCCGGGGAATGTTATGAGCCCGATAAATTCCACCCGTGCCCTGACCCCTCTGTTAGGGAGGCTTGCTATGAGTTCTATGTAATCAGGCATCTCCCTGTAGTTGAGCCTCGTGACGAGATAACGAAAATGCACCACAGGGAACGGGGAACCCATGCGCTCCTTCAGGTCAAGAAGCAGCCTGATGTTGCTCAGGGACCGGTCGAAGCTGCACCCCTTCTTCATCATCTCATATGTCTCCTTTTGGGCGGCATCGAAAGAGACATAAATACTGTTGATCCCCAGCTCTATGATTCTTCTGGCCTTCTCCTCATCAAAGAAATCAAACTCGTCCACAAAATTTACGTTTATATGTCTTTTCCTCGCATATTCAAGCATCCCTATAAACTCCCTGTGGAGAAAAGCGGATCCTATACCGGCGATGTTCAGCCACCTGAGGGAGGGAATGGAGTCAAGTATGTATTTAAATCTTTCAAGAGGCATCTGCTCCTGTCTCTCCTGCCAGTGGGAGTGCATGCAGAAAGTACAGTGCTTGTTGCAGACCGTTGAATGCTCTATCTCTATCTTGAAGGGCTTTCTGAGGAGCCATGGGAACCTCTTGAGAAAAGGCGCCGTGAGGTCATACTCCCCGCCCTCGTCAGCGACAAAGAGCTTTGTGTGCCAGAAACTGTACCAGCTCTTCAGCCCAAACTTCCGGAGCATGTAATTGCCCATGGCCCAATACTGTCTCATGACAAGGAAGAAGTCGAGGGGATGCCTGAACAGGGACCTTTGATGATTGACCTCCGCGTTCAGGCTCTGCAGCTCTGATAGGCCTGCCATCGCTCAGTATCTCCCCGCGATAAAGCGGTTGTAGAGGGCATCTATTTTTCCCTTCAGGGGGATATCGAGAAGAGCCTTCACATACCTCAAAAGGCCGCCCGTGAATCCGTGATTCCTGAAGAGAGCCAATGGGTTTCTGATATAACTGTAGTAAAAAGCATATATCATGAACCACTCAAGCTCTTTGAGGGTAAAGCTCGCGCTGGGGAAGGTTTCCTTTGTATAGAAAATCCTGTTGGGAAAACTCCTGTCGAACCAGACATCGTCGTCTATCTCCCCCCTGCCTTTGAGCTCGTTATAAAAAGGCGTGTACGGAAATATCATCAGGGTATTGACCATGAAGGTGTCGGGGTACCTTGTGAGACTCAGGGTCTCCTGAAAATCCTCCAGCGTCTCATCAGGAAGGGAGACAATGAAGGAGCCCACGGTCCAGAGCCCAACCTCCTTGCATGCCTTGAAAGTATCCAGTATCTGTTTCCTCGTTGTGCCCTTCCTGACCCTCCTCAGCATTCTGTCGGATCCGCTTTCTATTCCGAACCCCACCGACTCACAGCCCGCTTCCTTCAGTGCCTCAAGAATCTTCCTGTCGGTGCCGGCCCTTATGAGCACCCTGAAATTCACACCGAGGTTTCTGTTTTTCAGCTCTTCACAGAAGGCCAGCACCCTTCCCCTGTCAAGGGTGAAGAGGTCGTCATAAAACCTGAAGTACTGTACCCCGAACCTTTCAACAAGCTGCTGCATCTTGTCCACTATTTTGACGGCTGAGGTTGCACGCCATGTGCGCTTCCAGTGATCATTAGCGCAGTATGAGCATTGAAAGGGACATCCCCGCGACTCGATGAGATACGCTGTTTTCAGCCTTCTCGTGTCCATCGGGGCCTCTATGTCGCCCCCATAGAAGGAGAGATCGGGCATGAGGGAGTAGTCTATAGAGAGATCATCAATATTCCCGAAAAAAGGCCTGTCAGGATTCCTTATTATCTTCCCGTCCTGACGGTATGTTATCCCCCTGATACCGGCCAGCGGAATGCCCGACACCACCTCCCTTGCAGTCTCCTCGCCTTCCCCCCTGATAATAATGTCCACAGAAGTGCAGTATCTCATGATGGCCTCGTCGAGATAAAAGGCGTGGGGACCGCCGACTATGACGACGCTCTCCGCTTTTCTCCCCTTTATCTTTTCCGCCAGCTCAAAGCACTGGAAGCGAATGTCTGTGTAACACGAGAGACCCACATAATCCGCGCTATCAGCCTTCACGAGTATATCCTCCACTGAGAGTCCCTGGGGGATGGGATCAAGGATCTCAACCTCGCAACCGCTGTCCCTCAGGTAGGTCCCCACATATCCGAGGCCAAGAGGCGGACTGTGGGAGGATGAAACGTCCTTCCGGATGCCCGAGAGCTCCCTTCTGTAATAGGAGTTTATGAGCAGAACTTTTGTGGATTTCATAAGGACAGAAGCCTCTCGGCCCTCTCAACATCATCGGGGAAGGTGATGTTGATGTATTCTCCATCAAACCATACGGGGCTTATCTGTTCTCCTGAGTCAATCATCCTCTGGATGACATCGGTTA
>JBAZFD010000100.1:0-6962 GCA_041653575.1 Thermodesulfovibrionales bacterium | reverse complement strand
TCCCAGTCAAAGGGGAAAAGGGGCAGCTGGGCCGGCCTGGATCCTGTGGCAATGATGATCTTGTCCGTCTCGATGATCTCAATCGAGCCGTCCTTTTTCTGGACCTCCACCTTCTCGGGGGTGAGGAGCATCCCTTTCCCCTCGATGAAGTTCACTCCCCAGCTCTTGAAGAGGGCCTTGATCCCCTTTACCATGGTGGAGACCACCTTCTCCTTCCTCTCCATCATCTTGGAGAGGTTGGGGGTGATCTCACCGGAAAAGTCTATGCCGTAATCGGCAAGGTTCTTTGCCTTGTGCAGCATCTCGGCTGAGGCGACGAGGGCCTTGGTGGGTATGCAGCCCCTGTTGAGGCATGTGCCGCCTGCCTCTGTGTCCTCGATAACCGTGACCTCAGCGCCCAGCTGGGCAGCCTTGAGGGCTGCCACATATCCTCCGGGACCTGCGCCTATGACTGTAAGCCTCACTTTGATTCCTCTTCGATGTACTTCTCGTAGTCAGCCGCCTCCAGGAGCTCATCCACCTCAGAGGGGTTGCTCATCTCGACCACTGCTATCCAGCCCTTGCCGTAGGGCTCTTCGTTGATCACCTCAGGGGTGTCTGAAAGGCTCTCGTTCACCTCCACAATGCTGCCGCTCACCGGGGCGATGACCGCTGATGTGGCCTTTGTGGACTCGATCTCCGACATCTCGGTGTTTGCCTCAACCTCGGCGCCTGCCTCGGGGAGGTCAATATAGACAATGTCTCCCAGTGCGTCCTGGGCATAATCAGTGATGCCCACTACCGCCCTATTGCCCGACACTCTGACCCAGGTGTGTTCCTTGTGATACTTGATATCATCAGGGTTCATATATTCCTCCTCAGGATGTGATTTAAAATTACGAGTCTGAATTTCTTACCATAGTCCACCGTCTTTGTCAAGAAGGATTTCACAGAAAAGGCCGGGAAATCCTTCCCGTCCGGTTTTCTCACCCTCAGGAGGTATGGTATCATAGACCGGAAAAAATCTCATGTGCGGGGTTCCCTGACTGCTCTCTCTCCTATGAAAAACTTCAAAGAAAAAGCTGTCCTTTACCTGAGGATGATCAAGTTCTCCCATTCCGTTTTCGCCCTCCCCTTTGCCTTCACCGGGGCGATCCTTGCTGCCTCAGGCATCCCCACAGCCATGCAGCTTTTCTGGATCACCCTTGCCATGCTGGGTGCCCGTTCAGGCGCCATGGGGCTGAACAGGATCATTGACAGGCGGATAGACGCAGCGAACCCGAGGACGCAAAACAGGGAGATCCCCTCAGGAAAGATTGGCGTGGCCGATGCAGCAGTCTTCACTGCTGCATCCTTTGCCCTCCTCCTCTTCGCAGCTTACAACCTCAACCCCCTCTGCCTGTACCTCTCCCCCCTTGCCGTGGCTGTCCTATTCCTCTATTCCTACACCAAGAGGTTCACCTGGATGGCCCACATAGTCCTGGGGATCGCCATATCAGCAGCCCCCCTGGGCGCATGGATAGCCATAAGGGGGAGCATAGCCCCTGAGATCATCCCCCTCACCCTGGCAGTTGTCTTCTGGCTTGCAGGGTTCGACATCCTCTATGCCCTCCAGGACATGGAGTTCGACAGGAGCTCAGGCCTCCATTCCATACCCCAGAGGTTCGGGCCTGCCAGGTCCATCCTCCTCTCCAGGGTCTTCCATGGGCTCACATGGCTGCTCCTGGCCCTCACCGGCATCCTCTTTCACCTGGGGTTCGTATACGCCATGGGTATGGCCGCTGTGGCAGGCCTCCTCATCTACGAGCATTCCCTGGTAAAGCCCCATGACCTGAGCAGGCTGAACATGGCCTTCTTCAACATGAACGGCTACATCAGCGTAACCGTCTTTGTCTTCACCCTGATTGCGGTTTTAACGGTAAGCCCATAGCCGTCAGCCTTCAGCAGGAATGTGAGGAGTAAGGGCTTGTTCTGAACTGTTATTGTAAAGTCATTCAGGAAAATACCCGCCTGAGAGGAGGTTTTATGGCTATGGAGCGTGTTGATTATATTGTTTCCGGCGACCACCTGGTCACCATGAATGAAGCATGGGAGCTGATCCCTCACGGAGCCGTTGCCGTCAGGGACGGCAGGATCATTGATTTTGGGACATCGGCTGAGATCTCGGCAAAGTATGCTGCCGACAGGGTGGTGGGAGGAAAGGGGAGGGTTGTCCTGCCCGGCCTCATCAACACCCATACCCATGCAGCCATGGTCTATTTCAGGGGCCTTGCCGACGACCTCCCCCTGAAGGAATGGCTGGAGAAGCATATATGGGTTGCAGAGGGGAAATGGCTCGGCCCCGAGTTCATTACCGACGCCACGGAACTGGCCTGCCTGGAGATGATCTATGGCGGCGTGACCACCTTCAATGACATGTACTTCTTCGGCAGCAGCACCGCCGAGGTCACCAAGAAGATGGGGCTGCGGGCTGTCCTCGGCGTGGGCATCCTGGACTTCCCCACCCCTTCGGCAAAGACCCCTGATGAGCACCTTGCAAAGGCTGAGGAGTTTGTGAAGAGTTGGCAGGGTGATGACCTCATCACGCCCTGCATAGCCCCCCATGCCATTTACACCTGCGGACCGGAGACCCTGAAAAAATCGAAGGCCCTGGCCGAGCGGCTCGGGAGCCGCCTCCACATCCACCTTTCAGAAACGGAGTGGGAGGTCGGCGAGTCCCTCGTCAGGTTCAGAAAGAGACCGGTGGAGCACCTGGAAGATCTCGGGTTTCTTGACGAGACGGTCCTTGCAGCCCACTGCGTCTGGCTTGAGGACAATGAGATTGAGATCATGGCGAAAAGAAAGGTTGGAGTCTCCCACTGCATGGAGAGCAACCTGAAACTGGCCTCCGGCTTCGCCCCGGTAGTCACCATGCTCATGGCAGGGGTAAAGGTGACCTTCGGCACCGACGGGGCTGCGAGCAACAACGACCTTAATGTGATGAGCGAAATGTCCACAACAGCGAAGGTGCACAAGGCCCTGTCCAATACCCCCACCGCTCTTGACTCCAGAACAGCCCTCCTCATGGCAACACGGTGGGGCGCAGAGGTCCTCGGACTGGGCGACAGGACAGGAAGCATCGAAAGGGGAAAGGCAGCGGACATCATCACCATAGACCTGCGGAAACCACACCTGGTGCCCCTCTATGATATCTACTCCCATATAGTCTACTCCGCCATGTCCTCTGATGTGGATTCAGTCATGGTGAACGGCAGGCTCCTCATGGATGGAAGAAACCTCATGGTAGGGGACAAGGAAGCAATCATGGCAAAGGCCCTGGAGTGGGGCGGAAAGATAGCAAGGGGATAACTCAGATTTCATGCAAGGGGATGAGGCGGAGCCCCCGCCTCATCCCTTCTCCGGCTACGCAATCAGTCCCTGCTACCAGTACCTCACCCTGCCTGAGTCTATGTGGACAAAGTCAGGATAGTGCCCTACCCCTCCGGAGCCGAAGGACTTTGCTATCCTGAAGAGCTCGCCGGTGCTCATGCCGGGGAAGTTGATATCCAGGGCAAGCCCCTCCATGTGGAGGCTGTGGTTGCTTACGCCCTTTCTCCCCATATCCTTCAGCCGCCTGTTGTAGGAGGGTGAACGGTAGCCTGAAATAATCTCTGTCTGCTTCCCCCTGCCAGCGACCTGCTGGATGTTGCTGAGAAGGTCCAGGGTCTTCAGGTCTATGGGCTTCACCTCATTGGTGTAGTGACACCTGAGGAGGTAGTTTATATCCCCAAGGGCCTGGGGATCATAGACCCCGTTCTCGCAGTAAACGATTTTCAGGCTCTCACCTGTGTGAATATTGTGGATATTGAGCTTCTTATCCGGGACATGTGAAGCCCAGGTCTTCCTGAAGGGACTGACCACAAACCCCGCGGCCAGGGCCTTTAAAAAATTCCTCCGTGAGATCATAGGGTAACATCCTCCGCATTTCCTGTTTTTTCCTTCAGAACCATCACAACCTTGCCCCAGTCAACCCTGCCGGAAAGACCCCGCTCCTCTATGACCCTCTTCACCTCAGCCTCCATGTCCTTCACCTTCCCGTAGACATCACTGTTCACCTCAAGGAGCACCCGCCCTTCCGGGGTAACCGCCACCTTCACGGGAACATAGATGATCTCCCCCGCGGTGTTGACAGAGACCTCGGGGAAAAAGGGCTCCATGCTCTCGGGAGAGACCCTGATACATCCGTGGCTCCTGTACTTGTATACGGAGGTGGGCCAGATGGTTGAATGGATCAGGACTCCGGGAATTGAGGTGTCCATAGCGTACTTCCCCAAGGGGTTTTCAGGCCCCGGAGGAACTATGGTCTTCACCGGTTTCCCCTCCATAGCCATCTCCTCCTGAATAGACTTGGGGACATTCCATGTGGGGTCCTTCCTCTTGCCGACGATGGTGAACTTTCTCAGCGGGGTCCTCCACCGGGTGACCCCTTTTTTGGAAGGGATCCCGAGGCCCACAGGGAAGGACCTCTGAAGCTTCCCGTCCCTGAAAAAATAGAGCATCCTGTCCGCGACATTAACGATAATACCGTTCTCCATAGTCTGGGGGACGATCTTCCTGTTATTCATCCGTATCTCCAGCCCTGCGGGAAGCGGCTTCTTTGTGTTCAGCCCATTCTCCCTGATGAGAGCCTTTGAGCTGGCTCCCAGCCTGGCGCTGATGAGCTCGATGCTGTCTCCCTTGACTACAGAGTATGAAACATCACCGCCCACAATGATGTCAGCCCCGGCCAGAGAAGGGATGAGGAGCAGGAGGATTATGAGAATGGGCGTAGTTATTCGCATGGCAGATTGAGTGTCCGAAGGTTTCAGCTATTATAGCCCACAAAAACAATAAATTTCAAAAAGAGGGCTAAACTTCAAAAAAAACGGGACGTTGTTGAATTGTTGACTAACCATGCCCCGACATGCATCAGGGAGTTGGGGTCACATCAGGGAGTTGGGGTCAGGTCTTTCTTTTAACTGTTCTGGGGTTTGCTATCCTGCTCACTGTTGAATAGTGGAGCTTCACATGCTCAGCCACTTCTGACAGGCGATAACCGAATCTCTGCACCGCCTCCCTGATCCTCTCGTCTCTGCTCTCTCTGCCTTCCCCCTTGGCTCGTTTCCATAGCTGTGCCAGGGAGGGTCTGCCCATAAGACGCTGGCTCTTCGGTATCTCCTGTATGTCCTCTCTTCCTTTCAGATAATCCAGAAAACGCTCCCTGAACTCCTCATTGCCCAGTACCACCTGACCCTGAAGATGGGTCCAGATGGACTCCTCTCCTGTCCCAGCTATGACAAATTCGCTGTACTTGCGCCTCGCCGTTTCCCTGCGTTTTGCAAAGAGCCCTATGATCCAGTCTGTGGTGAGACATCCGTGAGGGGCTTCTGTTCCGGCAGTGGCCCGGTAGCTGCTCCACCGCCAGTCGTCAGCACTTTTCACCATTCCGGCCCTCACCGGATTCAGGACAACGTACCGGCAGACCTCGGCGAGGTGGCTCTCTTTGTCGATGAGAATGGCCTTGAATCTGCCCTGAAATACATGGCCGACCCTGTCGTGTCGTCTGTTGAATGTCTGGGTGTATATCCCGTTGAGCTGTCTCATGCCAAAGGAAAGGTTGCCGTCAGGTGTTTCAATGACGAGGTGGTAGTGGTTGTCCATAAGGCAGTAAGCGTGGCAGAGCCAGTTGTATCTGGTATTGACTCTCTGGAGGGTGTCGAGAAAGAGAAGGCGATCGTCGTCGTCCATAAAAATGGGCTTTCTCTCATTCCCCCGGCCGGTGACGTGATACAGTGCGCCGTCGTACTCAATCCTCAATGGTCTTGCCATGAAACAATCATATCACAGCCGGAGAGAAACAGCAAAAAGAAAGACCTGACCCCAGGCCCGTTTAGTTGTTCGGCGTCCGGGGTCGAGTTCTCTTGGTCTTTTCTTCTTTGCTCATGCCCCTCATTATACCAAGTCGTTAGTTATTCGGATAGGCTCTTAATTACTCATTTTCAAGCCTGACCCCATTTTCCTGTGATAGGCATAATGAAAGGAGAGCGAAAAAATCCCTATTATTGCGCATACGAAAAATAAGAAACTGCCCCTTCCTCTCATCAAGCCCCCCTTGCCCCTGATTTTATTGGTCACAAAGATATCCGTTCTTTTATAGCAATGTCAAATGGCAATCCTGTTACAAAGATCGCCTTCTCTACTTGGCATTCATAAAAATAAGGCTTTGTTATACCAATTCCCTCTTGTGCCTGTCACCTGTCAGGATTGACAGGTGATTTCGGTGCACTGTTTATGTTTCAGGACCATAATTTCTTCGACAGGATCGGAAATGAAGGTAAAAATCCTTTTTTGAGAGCGCTGCTGCCGACTGTGCTACTATTGGAAGGATGGAAACCCCTACTATACGCTCAGGCAGGATACTTATTTACAGGCTCTATGATGTGGCTTTTGAGATAGACCTATCAAAGGTGGAGGAGCTCCTGCAGAGGGAATCCAGGAGACTCAGCATCAGGAGAAAGCCCTTCGGCAAGGCCTTTGAGTTCGCCAACCCCCCTGTCTCCTTCCAGCTCAAGGGGATAGTGCAGGAGATCCTCGGAGAGCCCTACTGCATCAATGTCTACTGCAAGGCCTACGACTACGGCGTCATCAGTATCATCCTCGATATACCGGTCAGCGGGATGAATATCCCCGCCTTCGAGGCCCTTTCCTTCGGCCTTGAGGACAGCGCAGAGATGGCCGGGGAATGCAGGGCACAGCTTGAGCAGGTGGTGTCCATCCTCAGCAGCGCCTTCACAGACCTCCAAATCAGCAGGTTCGAGGAGGACTATACCGTTTTCCTCATAGAAGCCTTTGACAGGCCGATGGAGGCAGATGAGTTCCTCGACAGCTGCGATGTCTCCCGACTCCTTCTTTCCGAAGTCAGGCCCCTGGCCGGACGGATCACCGAGGAACTCCTTGCAGGGAGG
>JBAZFD010000099.1:0-6986 GCA_041653575.1 Thermodesulfovibrionales bacterium | reverse complement strand
GCAGGCGAGCATTGCGGAGACCCTCGGTGAAAGCCCCTTTGTTGGAGGGGCATTTACGTTTGCTGTTAATCATCCCTCATGGAAATACAGGCTGGTGGAGTCATGGGTGAAGCTGCGCTGCTCTCTCTTCGCATTGCCCTACGGCGACCAGGCCATATTTGTAAGAAGGGATATTTTCATCATGTTGAAGGGGTATCGGGATATCCCCCTTATGGAGGATGTTGACCTTATCGGGAGAATGAAAGAAACAGGTAGGATTGCAATCCTGGACAGGAAAGCCTTCACCTCAGCAAGGCGGTGGGCAGAAAAAGGGCTTTTGAAAACAGCCGTCATCAATCAGATCACCATGATCCTCTATAAAGCCGGAGTCAGTCCTGAAAGACTCTTTGAGTTTTATTATCGGTGAGAACTATGAACATGCACGGGATTACTGTATTTTTCGAGCCATTCTTACCACCCATCCGATTCAATCCTGCCATTGCTTCCAGAGCATTCCTGCCACCATTGACAATAGGCAGTTATCAGCTGAAACAGACGCAGCACCTCACGGCCTGTAATCCTCAATAGTTGCGGCTTTCCGCAATTCTCAGGATCGCGGTAGGAATGCCCATTGCTGAGCACCCCCCGCACAGATCCCGGCGGGCGCAATTCACGCACCGGGCTCCCACCTTGGGTATTTGGCGGCAAAACGAACGTTCGGCCACGGATGAAGGATGCGAGGTAGAGGCAGCCATGCCTGTGCTATCGCGGCAATCCGATCCCATGGCGTATGATCCTTCTGGCCGCGACGCCGAAGCGTCCGCCGCCAGAGGTCAACTATATGGTATCGAAATGCACTCAGGTTCCTACTGTTGGTAGGCACCGCATGGTAGGCAAAGAATCCCCTGACCACTTGGCGCAGCCACTGTCCTTGCTCTGGAATCGAATCGTGCATACGCTTTCGCAGTTCTTCCTTGATCTCCCGTAGCTTCGCCCGTACACGGTCACGTCGGGACTTCCGTTTGAGTTGAAACCCTCCTTGACGGTTACGGCCACAGATATGGGTGAATCCCAGGAAGTTAAAAGTCTCCGGTTTTCCAACCCCGCGTTGAGCTCGGCTGTTCGCCGCAAAGCGACCAAACTCGACCAACCGGGTCTTCTCCGGATGCAGTGATAGCGAGAACTGCTCCATTCGTTCACGAAGCGCCGTCTGAAAGCTCCGGGCATCACTGGCTTTGTCGAAGCCTACCACAATATCATCGGCAAAACGGACTATAATCATGGGTCCGAGAGCATGGCGCTTGCGCCATTGACTTGCCCACAAATCAAAAACATAGTGAAGGTAGACGTTCGCCAGCAAGGGCGATATCACTGCTCCCTGCGGTGTGCCTTCCTCCGTGGGCAGGACCACTCCGTCTTCCATGACGCCAGCCTTGAGCCATTTGCTTATCAGATGAAGCACCCGCTTGTCGCCGATACGGTGTTCAAGAAAACGGATCAGCCACGCGTGGTTCACCGTGTCGAAGAACTTGCTGATATCGGCGTCCAGTATCCAGTTCACTTTGGTGCGTGTGATTCCTACAGCCAGGGCGTCCAGCGCATCATGCTGGCCGCGTTTTGGCCTGAATCCATACGAGAATCCCAGGAAGTCCTGCTCGTAGATTGCGTTGAGCACCTCCACCAAGGCACGCTGGACGATTTTGTCTTCCAACGCAGCTATGCCCAAGGGCCGTTGCCGTCCATCCGGTTTTGGGATGTACTGCCTGCGTGACGGTCGTGCCTGATAAGCATTGCAGTGGATGCGTCTGTGCAGAGCCTTGAGGTTTTCCTCCAGGTTAAGCTCGTAGTCTGCCCACGTAATTCCGTCTACTCCCGCCGCGGCCTTCTTCTTCAGCCAGAAGTACGCGGTGAGCAGAAGGTCGGTATCTATATGGTGCAGCAACGCCGTGAACCGTTCCTTCTTCTTGCGCCTTGCGGCTTCCCGCACACGGTTTAGCCGCTGGGACACGCTTTCCCGGCTCTGAGTCCGGCGCATGCGCAGCCATTCCGTGTTCCCCTTGGCCTCCCCCCTTCGCTCCACCGATTCCGCACCTGTTACAGCTGGATTGTTCACCGGCTTCATCGCTACTATAGGGGAGTCTGACTTCTCCTGCCCGTGCTTCATCGGCTTCGGCTCCTCACCTTCCCGACACGGACCGCCTCTTGATACTTCCAGGGACGGTCAAGCAGGAGATCTCCCGGTTCCCAAACAAGGAGCGTACAAACGTGCCAGGGTCTCTGACCACGCAGGGCCAATACAGTACTCGCGGTAGCGCACTGCATCGTGTTGCCTTCCGCTACGACAACAGCGTCGGCACCCTGGATTAATAGATTTTCGCGGCTCGATGGCTGGCCCGTTTGCACCCCTGTCAACGCTTCACGTTGCACCTCACGGTACACCGCGCATGACTCGGGGACAGCGTGACTCGCTATGTCTTCACTGTGAGGGACTTGCACCCTTTACTCCTTGCCGGTCTCCCGGCGCACTACCGTTTCTAAGCAGCAGGTGCGGGGCGTTTTGGGCCTGTACGGCTCCACCCAAGAGAAAATTTCTGCATCATTGAAAGTTACGCGTGCAAGGAATCATTAGACGGGAGTTGCCGAAGCTGTGAACGAGCACGAACGCCTACAGAGATCAGATTATTGTATTACAGTAACTGTGGGACAATAATTTCATCTGGCATGCTATGCCAAGGTCTCTGGTTAAACCAGTGGGTTTTGTTCCGACAGCAATGTAAGGTAGACCCTGAACAGCAACTGCAGTCAGCTAAAGGCCTATTTGCCGTGGAGGATATCCATCCAGCGGATTGCCTCTGTGTCGCTGACTTTTCCCAGATACACCTGAGTGGTTTTGAGATCCGCATGTCTCAGAATGACCTTTGAGATGATCTCAAGGGGAACGCCATTTCTGCTGGCGTATGTCGCCGAGTGCCTGCGCAGGTCATGGGGAGAGATGTGGATTCCAAGCTTCTTGCCAAGGCCGCTGACCATATTCCGGACGGTGGTATAACAAACTGGGAATATTAGGTCCCCTGGAGCGAACTTCTTGCTGCTGATATAGTCTGCCATCCGCGTCGCAATATGCTCCGGCATAAAGGCTATTTCACCTTCCCGTCCTGACTTGGGCTCCTGAATGGTAAGACGTCTGCCAGCAACGTCTTCTGCCCTGAGGTGCAGGACCTCCCCAATCCGGAGACCGCATCGCGCCTGAAGTTCCAGAATCAGCCGATTTCTGGTGTTTCCGGATCTGAAAATCATCTCATCAACGCTCTCTTTGTCTATGATCTGCCGGGGCCTCTGTGGAGCAGACCTGAAGGACTTGAACAGCACGGGGGCATGACAGGGATTCTTCATGTTCATGTTGTTCGCGTCAATAGTGAAGTGGAAGAAGGCTTTGAGCTGGGAGTACTTGAGCCGGCGGGTAGCCCTGCTCAAGCCTTGGGTCTGGCTCTCAAGAAACTGACAAACCTCGTCAGCACCTATGGAATCGACCTCCCGGTCGCTGAACTGAGCCTGAAATTTGTCCATAATCCTCCGATAACTTGCCATTGTTTTTTCCTTGACTGTAACCTTCTGATGCTCTGCGTATTGATCCAGAGCTTTTTTGATGTTCACAGGTCACCTCCGTGACACACGATCATGATGGTTACAGGGCCTACCTCAAGAAGAGTATGAGTCAAAACAACCTCTGAATCAATGGGTTTTCCATCGTGCATATTTAATGATGCCTGATAAATTGCAAAATAAGCTAATTTTAGTCATACTGAATAAGCTAAATAACGTGCAGCTCAAAAAGCTAAAATGCGATGCTGCTCAATCGGAGGGTGATCCAAATACCATGACAACACCCGCAGAGAAGCTTGCTCAATCCCTTGAGGTGCTGAGGAGACTCCAGGATCATGGGCAGAGCGTTATCCGTTCTGCCGACTTGTCCCGGATCCAGAGGGAACGTCTTGTTGCCAATGGCTTTCTGCTGGAAGTCATGAAAGGGTGGTATATACCTTCCCGTCCTGAGGAGTCAGCCGGTGACAGTACAGGCTGGTATGCCTCTTTCTGGGGCTTTTGTGCGGCGTACCTTCGGGAGCGCTTCGGCGCTGACTGGTGCCTCTCGCCTGAACAGTCATTGTCTCTGCACGCCGGCAACAGAACTGTGCCGCGCCAGCTTCTGGTCCGCTCCCCCAAGGCGCGCAATAAGGTAACCGGGTTTCCCCACGGCACATCAGTGCTCGATGTCCGATCTGCAATGCCGGATGTTAAAGCGATTGAAGAAAAAGAGGGCCTGCGTCTCTTCTCAGCGAGTGCCGCCCTTATAGCCTGTTCCCCGGGTTTTTACACACAGAACCCAACTGATGCCCGCGCTGCTCTGTCCATGATTCGTGAAGCCTCGGACATCCTTGCCCGTCTCCTGGAAGGAGGACACAGCATCATCGCCGGACGCCTCGCCGGAGCCTTCAGGAACATCGGACGCAACCGGATTGCCGATGATATTCTGAAGACCATGCTGTCCGCCGGTTATAGCGTTCGTGAAAAAGATCCCTTTACGGCCGCTCCGCTGGCTATCCTTTCAACCAGGGAAACATCACCGCATGTTAACCGTATCAGGCTTATGTGGCAACAGATGAGGGGTCCGGTCATCGAAAGATTCCCCCCTTCTCCGGGAAAACCTGATGATTCCGATGCTTATCTGAAGCGCGTCGAAGAGATCTACGTCAGCGACGCCTATCACTCATTATCTATTGAGGGTTATCGTATCAGTCCCGAACTGATCCAGCGGGTCCGTGGCGGAAAATGGAACCCTGATGCGAGCGACACAGACCGTGATTACCGGAATGCCCTTGCTGCGCGAGGTTATTGGCAGGCTTATCAAGCCGTACGGGAGAGTGTCCGCAGAGTGTTGAAAGGGGAGAACCCCGGAACCGTTGCCGATGAAGATCATGGAGCTTGGTACCGGGAAATGTTTGCGCCGAGTGTGACCGCTGGCTTGTTGCGCACCTCTGACCTCGCGGGATACCGCAACGATCAGGTGTATATTCGCCGCTCAATGCACGTCCCTCCAAGCCCGGAAATGGTGCGTGATCTGATGCCGGTATTTTTCGACCTGCTGCGGGAGGAAACTGAGCCGCCTGTTCGCGTTGTGCTCGGACATTTTGTGTTTGTGTATATCCATCCCTATATGGACGGAAACGGGAGGATCGGGCGGTTTCTCATGAACCTGATGCTTGCATCGGGAGGATATCCCTGGACCGTGGTGCCGGTGGAACAGCGGAATGTGTACATGGCTGCATTGGAGGATGCAAGCGTACAGCAGGATATCGGCCCCTTTACCGAGTTTCTCGCCACTCTTGTCAGTCAAGGGCTCGATGTGAGCTGAAGCTGGGAGAAAAACTATCAGGTGTAACAGAGAGGCGTCAGTTGGGAAAATAGCCTTAGAACTCTCAGGCAGATCGGCCATGGGCGGTCATCTTCCTGTAAGCCGCAATAATTGCGACTTACGACAACTCTCAGATACCATTTCAATCAAACAGATTCGAGAAGTCGAAGGGGATATTACTTTTCATCCCGCTGAAAAGCTGATTATTGGAATGAAATTGTGACTTTTACAGAAGCTCGCATATCGCTTTGTTCCATCCGGCTGGACCGATACCGTCGGCCCTGATCAGGTTGGAGACAGAAATGCGCTGGTCGCAGGAGCCATCGGGTTTCCGGACGGCCACCGGATAGTCCACCATCTCCAGCATAGGGATATCATTGGGGCTGTCACCTATGGCGATGGTGAGAATCTCCCCCAGCCACCTTCTGTAAAGACCGGTGAGGAGCGAGACGGCCTTCCCTTTATCGCTGTCACCCAGGATGTGGTGGAATCTCCCCTGAGTATAGTGAAAACCCCTTTCAGCAATGGCAGCCCTGAGGCTGTCCATGTCGCAGTCTTTCTCAAGAATGAAGGCCTCGTCAAAGTCTCTCTCCTTCGCCATCTCAGCCTCAGCGAGAGTAAGCTTTGTGAGGGCTGACACCTCCTCTGCGGTCATGTCTCCGAAGCCCCTGACAGAAAATCCCTCCCTCCTCAACTCGTCCATTGCCTCTCTCAGCTCAGGATAGGAAGCGCCGAGACGGATGACAATGAAATCGTTTTCTTCAGAGACGGGAAACCCGTAGTCCGGAAGGGGAAAAGGGAAATATCCCCTTGGTATGAATAAGCCTCCCCCATTTTCCGACACAAAAGGATGCCTGTTTACCAGGAGCTCTCTGTAATGTTCAATCTCCCGCCTTGTCTTGCTGGAGCAGATGACCAGGGGGATTCTCCTCTCCCTTATGAGACTGAGGGCCTGGAGGGCCTTTGCAAAGGAATAGGTCTCATGATCCAGGAGGGTTCCGTCGAGGTCGGTAAAAATTACGGGTCTTTTCATGGCGTACCTCCTGTTTTCTATCTGGATATGACAGAGACCTTCACTGCCGGTGAAGGTTGAGGGCTGGCGTGAATGAGGGTCTTTATGCGCTCCTCGGGAATCTTGTATTCACCGGAAAGAATGCCGATAATCGTCCTTGTCCTTTCTTCGGCGAGGGTCTTTGCCTTCTTCCTGTCCTTTAATTTCTCTGGGTAGGCCTCCACAAAATAAGAGAGTGTCCTGTCCTGTTGGGCAAGGCTTCTGATGGAATCAAGGGCGGCTTTCATTTCAGGGGATACTCCTGTCTGCCCTGCGGGGAAAATGAGAAGGGGAACAAATGGGACTGTCTCCACAGAGAGCTCCACAGGAAAACCCAAGTCCGAGGCCAGTATTCTTCTAAGCCAAATGACCTCTTCCTGGGAAAGGGGAGTGTCCCTCCTGATCTTCAGGAGAAGAGCAACAGAGGCGGTCTTGTCCTGAAAGCCCACGGAGAAGTCGGCTACTATGGCGGGGGCGATAATTTCCCCCATTTTTTTCAAAGGCCTTCTTGTGAGGGAAAAGACAGTTTCCCTGGAATCCCGTATG
>JBAZFD010000098.1:6674-7008 GCA_041653575.1 Thermodesulfovibrionales bacterium | reverse complement strand
CCATGGTGTGGACCACCTTGAGGATATTTTCCAGCTTCAGTGAGTCAGGCTCCTCATGGACCCGGTAGAGACTGGGGATGCCCCGCTCCTCAAGATAACCGGCCACAGCCTCGTTTGCCGCTATCATGAACTCCTCGATGATCATATGGGCTATGTTCCTCTCAGCCCTGATGATATCCTCGGGATTGCCCTGGATGTCCAAGAGCACCTCGGGCTCAGGAAGGTCGAAGTCCAGGCTCCCCCTCCCCATCCTCCTATCCTTTATGAGGAGGGAAAGCTCCTCCATGAGCTCAAAATCCCTGAGAAGGTTGCTATATCTCTCCCGCTCCTTCAG
>JBAZFD010000098.1:0-6658 GCA_041653575.1 Thermodesulfovibrionales bacterium | reverse complement strand
ATAGAACCGGGCGGCCTGCATTACGCCTTCCCTGTCCAGATCCATTTCAACGGTGAAGGCGAGCCTCTCCACCTTGGGCTTCAGGCTGCACAGCTCCTCTGAAAGGGCTGCCGGGAGCATGGGGATCACCCTGTCGGGAAAATAAACGCTCGTTCCCCGCTTCCGGGCCTCCCTGTCCAGTGGTGTGTCCCATCCCACGTAATGGCCCACATCAGCGATATGGACCCAGAGCCTGTATCCGGCGTCTGTCTTTTCAATGGATATGGCGTCGTCAAAATCCTTTGCCCTCTCCCCGTCAATAGTGACGGTGAGGAGATCCCTGAGGTCCTTTCTCCGTTCCTGGGTATCAACCGGTTTTGCAGAGAGCGCCTTTGCCTCCTCCAGCGCATCATGGGGGAAACGGCGGGGGAGATGGAACTCGTCCACGATCCCCTCCACCTCGTCCTTCGGGGTCTCGGCGCGGGAAAGCACCTTGATGATCCTCCCTGTGGGGGGCCTTTTGTCTGAAGGGTAGCTGAGGATCTCGGCAATCACCCTGTCGCCGTCCTTGGCGCCGGCAAGGTCATCAGGGCTGATGGAAAGGTCGAAGGGTATGGCCCTGTTCTTGGGCCTTACATAGAAACCCCATCTCCTCCGGGAGATGTCCTCTTCAAGGACACCCACCATCTTTGTATGCGCCCGCTCAAGGATCCTGATGATCCTCCCCTCGCGCCTCCTCCGGTCCTCAAGCCTGGCCATCACCCGGTCATTGTCCATGGCCCCCATGGTGTTCCTGGAAGGGATGAAGATGTCCCTCTGCCCCGGCGTTTCAAGAATGACAAAGCCGTATCCGTCGCGGTGGGCCTCGAAGTAGCCCGAGATGAGGCTCATCTCCTCGGCAGGGCCGTAGAGCCCCTTCCTGGTCCTCACGATCGCGCCTTCTGCAACCAGTTCCCTGAGGATCTTTTTCACCGCCCTCCTCTCGGGAGGCGTCAGCCTCAGGCTGTCGGTGAGCTCCCTGAAGCTGAGGGGAGCCTTTGCCTTCTCCTTCAGAAAATGCGCTATGGAATCTTTATTGAATTTCTCTTTCGCTCCCAATGATCCTCACCTCCGGCTCAAGGATAATGCCTGTTTTCCTGATCACCCGCTCCGTCACCTCATCCATAAGGCGAAGAAAATCGCAGGCTGTCCCTCTCCCGGTGTTCACAAAAAAGTTCGCATGAACAGCGCTCACCTCTATGGCGCCCATTCTCATCCCCTTGCATCCCGCCTCGTCTATCAGCCTGCCTGCTGTGATCCCTTCAGGATTCTTGAAGACGCAACCGGCGGAGGCAAAGGAGACAGGCTGCTTTGACCTCTTTTCCAGAAGAAACCCCTTGATCCGCTCCCTGATCTCCTGGGGATCCCCTTCTCTGAGGGAGAGGACGGCGCTGATAAGCACCGCCTCAGAGGGGATGCCGGAGCCCCTGTACCGGAAAGAGGCCTCCTTTTTCTCCATAGTCCTGATCCGGCCTTCTGATATGATCTTAAGGGTTACTACTGCTTCACCGATCTCGCAGCCGTAAGAACCGGCGTTACCGAAGATTGCGCCTCCCACAGTACCGGGGATGCCTGCAAGCCCCTCCATGCCCGAGAGTCCATGATTGGCAGCATGGCCGAGGAGCTTCTGCAAGGGCACGCCTGCATCAACGAGAATCCTCTGCCCCTGAACCTCCAGCCCCTGGAGAGAGGTGGTAAAGAGGACCACACCTGCAACTCCACCATCCCTGACAAGGAGGTTTGTCCCTCCGCCCATGACAAAAAAGGGCAGTCCTTCTTCATTGAGGATTTTCACGAGACCAGGCAGCTCCTCCCGTTGGGGAAGAATCGCCATGTCGGCGGGGCCGCCGATCCTCAGGGATGTGTGGCGGTCGAGGGGCTCATCATTCCTGATCTCGATCCCCTTGGCGAGACAGTGCGCTTTTATCTTCCCATAACCCATTTTATAAGCCATAAGGGGGACTGAGTCCCCCTTATACTATCCCCCTTGCAAGGTCTCCTGAAACTGTCCGGTGTAATGCTATAGTGCTGTCATTCCCGCTTGTCGGGAATCCTTCTGAAAAGACCAAAAGGATGCCGGACAATCCACCCTTCGACAGGCTCAGGGTGACACAATTGTCATGGTGAGCTTGTCGAACCATGAATTCCCCCTTAGGAAAGGGGGCAGGGGGTTGTTTCCCCCCTGCTATACGTCTTCTTTCAGCCTGCTGAGAATCTCCTCGCCCATCCTGTACACATCCCCTGCTCCGAGGGTGATGAGGACACCGCCTGAGCCGAGGCCAGAGGCAACCTCTCTGAGCATCTCCTGCCTGTCGCTGATATGGGCCACAGCAGAAAATCCCCCCTGCCTCACCCTCTCCATCAGGACATGGGAGCTTACCCCATCAATGGGCCTCTCCCCCGCAGGATAGATATCCATGAGAAAGAGCCTTCCCGAACCGTTCAGGGTTGAGCCGAGGGCTGATGCAAACTCATTCATGAGGTCCATGGTTCTGGTGTACCTGTGGGGCTGGAAGAGGACAAAGAGCTTCTCATCCCTGAAACACTGTTTCGCTGCACTGAGAACCGCCCTCACCTCGGAAGGATGATGGCCGTAATCATCAAAGACCTGCACCCCTTTTGCCTCACCCTTGAGCTCGAACCTCCTCTGGATGCCGCTGAAACCTCCAAGGGCGGAGGAGATCGTCTCCACCGGGACCTGGAGCTCCAGTGCAACGGCAATGGCTGCAAGGCTGTTCAACACATTGTGCATACCCGGTATAGGGATCGTGAAGTAACCCAGGGATTCACCCCGGTGGACCACCTCAAAGGAGGTCCTGATCCCCGCTGAGCTGATATGGCGGGCATAGATGTCTGCAATATCGGAGAGACCGTAGGGCGCCACCCGCCCCTGGGTGGAAGGGGAGATCTCCCTCACATTGGGGGCCCCGCAGACGATCGCTGTCCCGTAGAAGGGGACCTTGTTGATGAAAGAGACAAAGGCATGTTTCAGGGCGTCCATGGTCTTGAAAAAGTCCATGTGTTCCCTGTCGATGTTGGTGATGACCGCAATGGTAGGGCTCAGCTTCAGGAAGGAGCCGTCGCTCTCGTCGGCCTCAGCCACGAGATACTCCCCCTGGCCCAGCTTGGCATTGCTGCCCATGGACTTCAGCTTGCCGCCGATCACCACGGTGGGGTCAAGGCCGCCCTCTCCGAGGAGCGTGGCCACAAGGGATGTGGTGGTGGTCTTTCCGTGCGCCCCTGCTACCAGGACACCGTATTTGAGCCTCCCCAGCTCGGCGAGCATCTCAGCCCTGGGGATCACCGGGATGTTCCTCTTCTTCGCCTCAACCACCTCGGGGTTTTCCTGGGAGACAGCCGAGGATATGACCACCACATGGGCGCTGTCCACATTCTCCGCTGCATGGCCGATGAAGATCCTCATGCCAAGGCCCCTCAGCCGGGTGGTGGTGTCCGATTCCCTGAGGTCGGAGCCGGTCACCTCGTATCCCAGGTTATGGAGTACCTCGGCTATGCCGCTCATCCCGATCCCGCCGATTCCCACAAAATGTATGATCCTGTAACTGTTAAACAAAACCGCCTCCTCTATTTCTGCTCTCTCTTCATAAGACTCCATGCTATATCAGCGACCTTCTCCGATGCATCCACCTTGCCGAAGGCAGAGGCTGCCTTCTGCATCTCCCTCCTCAGGGGGGCGTTCTCATAGAGCTCCCTGATCGTCCCGGCCAGGGATTCCCCGGTCAGCCCCCTTTCCGGTATCAGTCTCGCTGCCTTCATGTCCTGGAGCTTCCGGGCGTTGTGCTCCTGGTGGTTCGCGGCTGCATAGGGATAGGGGATGAGGATCGCCGGTTTCCCCAGGGAGGTGATCTCCGAAAGGGTGGTAGCCCCGGCCCTGCAGACAATGATATCGGCGATGGAGTAAGCCTCAGCCATCTGGTATATGAAGGGGACCACAATCCCGTTGAAACCGAGCTTCCGGTATGCGTCCTTCACCGCCTCGAAATCCCTCTCCCCTGTCTGGTGGAGGAACTGGATATTCTGCCTCAGATCAAGAAGATAATGCAACGCATCCACAATGGCGTTATTGATGCTCCTTGCGCCTGAGCTCCCGCCGAAAATGAAGACCGTAAGCCTCCCCTTCTGGAGAGGAAAGACCCTGCGGGCCTTCTCGCCATCACTGAAGAGGATGTTCCTCCTGATGGGGTTGCCGGTGAGAAAGGTCTTCTCAGCAGGGAAGGAGGCGATGCTCTCCTGGTAGGTAACGGAGATTGCGTCAACGAACTTCCCCAGGAGCCTGTTGGAAAGGCCCGGCACTGAGTTCTGCTCCAGGATCATTGTCGGCTTCCCCATGAGGCGGGCGGCAAAAACCATCCCTGCCGAGGCATAGCCGCCCACGCCGATAACGATATCAGGCCTCACGTTCATGATGATCTTCCTCGATCTGAAGATGGAAAGGAAAAAGGTGACAAGGGCCTTGATCTTTTTCAGCAGTGATTTCCCCACCATCCCCTCTACCTTGAGAAACTCTACCGGATACCCTTCCCTGGGGAGCACCCGGGCCTCTATGCCGTGCTCTGTCCCCACAAAGACGATATCCTCTTTGTGCAGGCCGTATCTGTGCTGAAGCTCTTCCGCCACGGCGATGCCGGGATAGAGGTGTCCTCCTGTCCCGCCGCCTGCTATAATTGCCTTTATCTTTGCCATGCTGTCTTTCTGTCTCTCCTACCTCGATCGGGTCCTTCCGTATTTTCTGTATCCATACCCCTTCTGCCAGCGGGATGAAGCTGCCGGAGTCATCCCCCTGGGTGCAGTTTCCCTCCCGGCCTGGGGAGGGGCCGGGTGTATCCCTTCAGACCTCCAGTCCGGAGAGATCAGGCCGGTGCTGTTCTTTGAGGCGTTCAGGAGCAGCCCCACAGCGGTCATGCTTACCATCAGGGATGATCCTCCGTAACTGATAAAGGGAAGGGGTAGCCCCTTTGTGGGCACCATCCCTGTTACGACTGCAAAATTTATCACCGCCTGGAGCGCTATCATCAGGGATATGCCGAAGCAGAGGTAATAGGTAAAGGAATCATCGGTCTTCTTCGCAATGGAGATCCCCCTGAAAAAAAGGATGCTGAAAAGGGCAATCACAATAAAGGCGCCGATGAATCCCAGCTCCTCGCCGATGAGGGCGAAGATAAAATCCGTATGGGCCTCAGGCAGGAAAGAGAGTTTCTGCCTCCCCTGCCCCAGGCCGGTCCCCTTCAGCCCGCCGCTGCCCAGGGCGATAAAGGACTGGACCAGCTGGAACCCACTCCCCTGGGCATCCTTCCATGGATCGAGAAAGGCGACGACCCTTTTCCACCTGTAGGGCTCCATGGCCAGCTTTACGATAAGAGGCAGCGCCAGGAGCCCCAGGGACAGGAGATACCTCAGCCGTGTCCCTGAAAGAAAGAGAAGGGAGAGGGTGAGAAGTCCGAGGCTCATGGCTGCGCCGAAATCAGGCTGCTTCAGGAATACGATCTGGAATCCCCCCATGACCCCGATGGGTATGAGAAAGGAGCCGATTTTATCCTTGTTGTACCGGGAGAGGCTCATGTACCATGCGAGAAATATGACCATGGAGAGCTTCACCAGCTCCGAAGGCTGAAAGGTGGAGGGCCATATCCTGATCCACCTCCTGGCGCCGCCGCCGCTGAAACCCAGGGGGGTGAAGACCAGCAGGAGGCAGACGAGGGAGAAAAGAAGCAGGGGTATCGCATATCTCCTGAGGAGATCGAGCCTTACCTT
This sequence comes from Thermodesulfovibrionales bacterium, assembly GCA_041653575.1. Classification (GTDB taxonomy): domain Bacteria; phylum Nitrospirota; class Thermodesulfovibrionia; order Thermodesulfovibrionales; family Dissulfurispiraceae; genus JBAZFD01. The sequence goes on along the minus strand of JBAZFD010000098.1, from coordinate 868 downwards.
GTATGCCGCCACCATGGCTATGATGCCTATGACCACAGTGAAAAGCTGTTTCCTGAGAAAGGCGAACTGGCTGACTGCCGCCTCTCCCTTCCTGGCCTTCTCTGCCATCTCGGGAGAGATGATTGATGTGGAGCTGTAAACCGCCACAAGCCCCACGAATATGAGCAGGCAGACAAGGAGAAGGATCAGCTTGTCGATTCTGGGTTTCATAGCCCCTTCACGATCTCTTTGAACTGCCTCCCCCTGTCCTCAAAATCCCTGAACATATCAAAACTGGCGCAGGCAGGGGAAAGGAGGACCACATCACCGGGAGAGGCCAGATCCTTTGCCTTCAGCACCGCTGCTCTGAGATCCCCCTCCCTGAAGAGGGCCGTCAGGTCACCGATGGCCGCGGCAATAGTCTCCTTTGCCTCGCCGATAAGGACAAGGGCCTTCACCTTTCCTGGGATAAAGGGCCTCAGGGCCTCAAAATCGCCGTGTTTGTCCTTTCCCCCGGCAATGAGGATGACCGGGCTGCTGAACCCCTCAAGGGACTTCATCACAGCGCCCACGTTCGTTCCCTTGGAGTCATTGATGTACCTGACCCTGTCGAGCTCCCTCACGAACTCCAGCCTGTGCTCCAGGCCGGGGAAGCTCCTGAGTGTCAGCTCCACAGCCTCAGGACTGCAACCTGACAGCAGAGCCAGAACTCCCGCTGCCATGGCGTTCTCGATGTTGTGCACCCCCTGTATCGGGAAGGCTGAAGGCTGAAGGCTGAAGTCGGCGAGACCGGGCAGATTAAAACGGATGACCCCGTCTTTAAACCATGCGCCCTTCACCTCTTTCTCCCTGCTGAAGAAATAGATTTCAGGCATTCCCTTGCCCCTTG
>JBAZFD010000097.1:0-7072 GCA_041653575.1 Thermodesulfovibrionales bacterium | reverse complement strand
CCCCTGCCACGAGGTCATCGAGCTGCACAGGAGTTGCCAGGATCGCGTCGAAGGTCTTCTGAAAGGTCATCCTCACATATGTCCCGTAAGTACACTCGTATATGGAGGCGAACATGGCCGAGGAGGCAATGATCCCAGGGGCGATGAAATCCAGGTAAGGTACCCCGTTGATCTCTTTTACAAAGGCCCCGAGGCCGAAGCCCATGGCAAGGAGATAAACAACAGGCTCCACAAAGTTCAGCGCCAGGCTGGACTTGTAAAGCTTTGTGTAGACGGTAAGGTGTCTCTGCCAGACCCTGAAGGCCCTCTTAATCCGCAAGGCTCCTCCCTGTGATCTTCAGATAGACCTCTTCGAGGTTCTGCCCGTGTTCACTCATGAGCCTCTCCGGTGTGTCCAGGGTGACAATCCTCCCCGAGTCCATGATCGCCACCCTGTCGCAGAGCCGCTCCGCCTCCTCCATGTAATGGGTGGTGAGGAGGTGGGTCTTTCCCTGGCTCTTCAGGTCATTGACCATTGCCCAGACTGCCCTCCTGCTGTGGGGATCGAGACCGGTGGTGGGTTCGTCGAGGAAGATCATGTCGGGGTCGTTGACCAAGGCCCTCGCCAGGAGGAGTCTCCTCTTCATCCCGCCTGATAGGCTCCTGATATTCACCCCCGCCCTGTCCCCGAGCTCCACAAACCCCAGGAGTTTCTCTGCCCGTGCAAGCGCCTCCTTTCGGGGGATGTCGAAGTACCGGGCATAGACGATGAGGTTCTCCAGAACGGTGAGGTCCGGGTCCAGGTTATCGTCTTGGGGCATCACCCCGATCCGGGCCTTGATCTCGCTGGGGTTTGCAAGGACATTGAGGCCGAAGACCGAGACCGTGCCCGAGGTCGGTGGAATGAGGCAGGAGATGATCCTCATCACCGTTGTTTTGCCTGCCCCGTTGGGCCCCAGGAACCCGAAGCACTCCCCCCTGCTGATCTCAACGCCGATACCGTCCACTGCCCTGAACTTGCCGTAGTCCTTAATCAATCCCTGCGCTGTGACAACTGATTCCATAGGAGTTGATTATAACCTATCTGCCCCTTGCCGCTGCCTCTGACAGGAAATGAGGAGGGGCAGCTTTTGACTGTCCCTTTGAAAATGGCGTAGGCAATCCACTTCAATGTTTCAGAATTGAGAATCTGTCATGCCGGCTTGTCCAGCATCCTTTTGCTCTTTTCAGAAGGATTCCCGACAAGCGGGAATGACAGCAATGAGTCATTGCACATGACAGCCTCTTGACCCGTAACCCGCTATTTTGCGTCTGCCTTGGCTCCTTATTCCGCCTCTTTGCCGTCATGGCGTTTTGGTGTTATAGTTACATATGGCCACGATGGCGGTTCCCAGAAAAGGGTACCCATATACTATTGAGACGGTGGAGGTGACGTTATGGCAACAACGGCAAAGCGAGCCACCATATATCTGGACCCGGAGCTGCACAAGGCGCTTCGGCTGAAGGCGGTTGAGACCGCACAGTCCGTATCGGAGCTTGTCAACAGGGCGGTCAGAGAGGCTCTCGCGGAGGATGCCGAGGATCTTGCGGCATTCGGGGAAAGGGTCTCTGAACCTGTGATCAGCTACGATGAGATGATCAAGAGACTGAAGAGAGATGGCCGCATATAGGGTCTTTTTCAAGGAGTCCGTTGAGAAAGACCTCCGGGGCATAACGAAAGAAGACCTCGGAAAGATTCTTGAACGGATTGCGCTGCTTGCGGAAAATCCACGTCCTCCGGGCTCCGAGAAGCTGACCGGGCAGGAAAGGTATCGCATTCGCCAGGGCAACTACAGGGTTGTCTATTCGATCCGGGACGAAGAGGTCACCGTCTGGGTGGTAAAGGTCGGGCATCGAAAGGATATCTACAGGTAGACGTGCTCACCCACGGCTTGACCTGTGCCCCAACCTTCGACAGGCTCAGGGTGACAAAATGTCATGCTGCGCCTGCCCGAACTATGGATTCCCCGATCACGTCGGGGAATGACAGCCCCCTTGAACAGGAGTTGCCACCAGCCCCTATATAATGAAAGGGGATCGCCGGGATGTGGTACAATAACCGTACTTTTGTGAAGAGAGGAGTATTGCGCCTATGTCCTTGTCCAATGTGCATATCAGTATAGAAGAAGAGATGAAGGTCAGTTACCTCGATTACGCCATGAGCGTGATCATCGGGAGGGCGCTCCCCGAGGTAAGAGACGGGCTGAAGCCGGTCCAGAGGAGGATCCTCTACGCCATGTTCAGGGAGGGGCTCCTTCCCGGCAAGAAGTACTCCAAGAGCGCCGGTGTGGTCGGCGAGGTGCTCAAGAAGTATCATCCCCACGGCGACTCTGCTGTCTACGATGCCATGGTGAGGCTCGCCCAGGATTTCAACATGAGGTACATGCTTGTTGACGGCCAGGGAAACTTCGGCTCCATCGACGGCGACCCCGCTGCTGCGTACAGGTACACCGAGGCGAGGCTGGCGAAGATCGCCGAAGAGCTCCTTGCGGACATAGACAAGGAGACGGTGGACTTCACCCCCAACTTTGATGAGACCACCGAGGAGCCCCTGGTCCTTCCCACACGGATACCCAACCTCCTGGTGAACGGCTCTGCCGGTATCGCCGTTGGTATGGCAACGAACATCCCTCCCCACAACCTTACCGAGGTGGTGGACGGTCTCCTCATGCTCCTGGACAACCCCGATGTGACCATCCCCGAGCTCATGACCGCCATCAAGGGGCCCGATTTCCCTACTGGAGCAATAATCCACGGCATGAACGGGATCGTTGACGCCTACCATACAGGCCGCGGCCTTGTTAAGGTCCGGGCCAAGGTGAAGATTGAGAGGGAGGCCCGCGGCGGCGACAGCATTATCATCACCGAGCTTCCCTATCAGGTGAACAAGGCCCGGCTTATCGAGAAGATAGCTGAACTGGTGAGGGAGAAGAGGATAGAAGGGATCTCAGACATCAGGGATGAGTCCGACAGGGACGGCATCAGGGTGGTGATGGAGCTGAAGAGGAATGAGGTGCCCCAGGTGGTGCTCAACAACCTCTATAAGCACACCCAGATGGAGTCTACCTTCGGGATTATTATGCTTGCCCTCGTGGGCGGGCAACCGAGGGTGCTGAAGCTCGATCAGATGCTCCATTACTTCCTCCAGCACAGGAGGGACGTGATCCTCAGGAGGACTAGGTTTGAGCTGCGGAAGGCAGAGGAGAGGGCCCATATCCTGGAAGGGCTCAAGGTCGCCCTTGACCACCTCGATGAGATCATCAGCCTCATCAGAAATGCAAAGAGCCCTGAGGAAGCGAAGAACGGCCTCATGATGAACTATCCCCTCTCGCCGATCCAGGCGCAGGCGATCCTGGATATGAGGCTCCAGAGACTGACCGGACTGGAGAGGGAGAAGATCGTCAGGGATTACGAGGAGATCCTGAAGGAGATCGAGAGGCTTAAGTCGATCCTTGCCAGCGACGCCCTTGTCTCTGAGATCATTCGGGCTGAGCTGAATGAGGTCAGGGAAAAGTTCGGCGACGAGAGGAGGACAGAGATCGTCCTCGACACAGCCGAGCTCTCCATTGAGGACCTCATTACAGAAGAGGATATGGTGATCACCATATCCCACAACGGGTACATAAAGAGGAACCCCCTCTCGATCTACAGGAGCCAGAGAAGGGGAGGCAAGGGCCTCACCGGCATGGAGACCAGGGAAGAGGATTATGTGGAGCACCTCTTCATAGGCTCCACTCATGACTACATGTTCTTCTTCAGTAACATGGGAAGGCTCTACTGGCAGAAGATCTACCAGATCCCCGAGGCAGGCAGGACCGCAAAGGGCAAGGCCCTGGTGAACCTCCTCCCCCTGGCTGAAGGGGAGAGAATCACCATCGCCCTGAACGTGAATGTCCGCGACTTCAAGGAAGGGTATCTGGTGATGTTCACCAAGAAAGGGATTGTGAAGAAGACCCCTCTTGAGGACTACAGCAACCCCAGGTCGAAGGGGGTCATCGCCGTCAACCTCGATGAGGGGGATGAGCTCATCGCCGTGAAGAGGACGATGGGGACCAACGACCTCATTATCGGAACACGGAACGGCCTTGCCCTCAGGTTCCACGAGGATGATGTACGTCCCATGGGCAGGACCGCCAGGGGTGTCATCGGCATCAGGCTCCTGAAGGGAGACGAGGTGGTCTCAGCCGATGTGGTGGAAGAGAGAAAGGCCCTCCTCACCGTCACCGAGAAGGGGATCGGAAAGAGGACGAAGGTCGAAGAGTATCCCGCCTACAGCAGGGGGAGCAAGGGCGTGATCTCCATCAAGGTGGTGGAGAGGGGAGGCAGCGCCGTTGGGCTCCTCCAGGTGAGGGATGAGGACGAAGTGGTCCTGATCACCAGCAGCGGCAAGCTCATCAGGATGGTTGCAGGCGCCATTTCCCTTGTGGGGAGGAACACCCAGGGCGTAAAGCTCATGGACCTCGACGATGATGACAGGATCATGAGCATCGGCAGGGTGGTTGAAGAGGATACGCCGTAAAGAGGACCTCAGAGCTCCTTTTTCTGAGAGGGAACAAGGACTTCCTTGTTCCCTCTTTTTTTTTGATTCTCCGGCCCCCGCATCCTTCTGATAAATACAGTTATCAGGCTGCCTAAAAAAGTAATTAACTAATTGACAGTAATGGTTTTTTAAGATATTCTCATTGTCAAGATCTCATGAAGGGGAGGTGAATGAAATGGACATTCTTGGGCTGATTCTTGGTCTGATCCAGTCACTGCTTGGCGGTGTTCTCGGTGGGGGGCTCCTCGGCGGACTGCTGGGATAGTTGTACGCTTCAGGGAAGGTAAAAAACAAAAAACAAAAAATACGGAGGCGCTTCGATGACAGGTATCGGCTTTTTAGACACTATTCTGGGCAATGTCCTCACCATTATCCACAACATCCTTGACCTTTCCATCGCCATTGGCGGAGGGATCACCTTCGCATAATCCCACCCGGCTGGTCTGCCTGGTGGCAGTTGAACAAAAGAAAAATATAAAAAAACAAAAAATACGGAGGCGCTTCAATGACAGGTATCGGTTTTCTGGACACTATTCTCGGTAATGTTCTTACTATTATTCATAACATCCTCGACCTCAGCATCCACGTTGGTGGTGGAATAAACTTCGCATAAAACAAATCCGGACAACTATTCAGAAGAATTATCAGGGGGCAAGGATTATCCTTGCCCCCTTTTTTTGATTGTGTGTGCAATTTCGCGCATGATGAGCGTTATGGCGCAGCCTTTTGTCCTTCCCCACCCCCCTGAAAAATGCAAAAACCCTTTCATTTCAACATTGCTGTTTTATGGCACAGTCATTGCTCTAACATAAGACAATCAGTAAATTCGTCTGAACAGGGAGGTGAATTAAATGGACATCATCGGCACACTTCTTAACCTGATCCTGGGACTCCTCGGCGGGAATCTCCTCGGCGGACTTCTCGGCGGACTGTAAGAGAGAGAAAAAAAGAAAAAATTCCAGTGGACTTACCTGGATCCGGATCTGGTTTATATTTAGAGGGGCAGAATTTTCTGCCCCTTTCTGTTTTTCTCCCCCCAGCTCGGAAATCCTGCCCGTCATAGCTTTAATTCCCGACGGTGTGTGAGTTAATATATAGCTCACGAACTCACAAGATGGGAGGAGAGATGCGCGGTATTGTTTCCCTTGCCTTGCTGATGCTGTTTTCTGCACCCCTCTGTTGCCAGGCAGCTCCTGCCCAGGCGCAGAAGATTGTCGGCATATCTTTCGGCCTTGAAAAGAAAGGGGGCGTGGAGCTTATTCTTGCCGGAGACGGCTCGATGCCGCAGCCTGTTGTTTCCCGTGATGCAACCCATGTCATCATAGATCTTCCCAAGGTATCCATGGATGCCTCTCTCCCCTTCGCACTCCCTGTCCTCGTGAGGGCAATTGAATACCGGCAGGCAGGGGACGGCGTGAGCATTGTCCTTACCATGGAAGGGTCGGCTGTCCGGAAGAAGGATCCGGGAGGGGAGGACAGGATAGTCTTTTCCCTCTCTTCCCAGGTGGTGACGGATCAGGAGGCGGCTGAACCGGTTCCTCAGACGCCTGTCCCGGTTGTTGTCCCTGCGCCTGTCATTGCATCTGCATCTGCACCCGTCCCTGTTTCAGCGCCTGCACCTGTTGCCGATCCTGAGCCTGTTGCCCTTTCCCAGGCCCCGGAAGTTCCGGAGCCGCCCAAGCCTCTCATGGCTGAGGAGATAAAGGCTGTCGCTCCGGCATTGCAACCGGCTGAAGCGCCTAAGGCAGAAACGCCCATAAAGGCCGAAGCTCAGAGGCTGGAGCCCCTGACCCCTGCCCCTGAGACAGTTGCCCCGGCGAAGGCCAGCACACCATTCTCCCTGGAACAGTGCATAAAGACAGCCGTGACCATGCACCCTGATATCTCCGCCGCTGCCGGTTCTGTTGGGGTGAGCCAGAGCAGGGTCGGCCAGGCAGAGTCAGGATATTATCCCCAGATCGGCCTGTCCACATCCTATTCAAAGCAGTCTCCTGCCTCTGCCTTTAGCAGCACCACCTTTGATCAGTACAACACCAATGCAACACTCAGCCAGCTGGTCTACGACTTCGGGAAGACGCCAACGCAGGTGAACATACAGAAGCTGAACACCAGTTCCTCCAGGGCAGACCTGGAGGAGACCATCCAGCAGGTGGTCCTCAACGTGAAGAATGCCTACTACGGCCTCCTGAAGACGCAGAGGGACAGGACGGTAGCTGCCGAGACGGTGGCGCAGTTTGAGCAGAGGCTCCAGCAGGCCCAGGGTTTTTATGAGGTGGGAAGGAGCCCCAGGTTCGATGTGACCAAGGCGGAGGTGGACCTCAGCAATGCCAGGCTGAACCTCATAAAGGCAGAGAGCTCCCTCAACGTGGCAAGGGAGAACCTGAGGATAGCCATGGGCCTTTCAGAGACAACGCCTGTTGATATCGTGGATAACCTCTCATTCGTGCCTTACGAGACCTCACTCGACGGAGCAATCCAGAAGGCCTATGAGAAGAGGGCGGACCTGCAATCCCT
>JBAZFD010000096.1:0-7080 GCA_041653575.1 Thermodesulfovibrionales bacterium | reverse complement strand
TCAGTCCTGCATCTGATGGTTACCCTGTTTTTGAAGTCAGCTCGCCCTCTATGTAGATAGAGCTGACGAAGTTTTAATTCATGGTCGCAGTCCAGCAGCACTCATAGTAGGCCTTTCCATTAAATGTCAACTGTTTCCAACCCTAAGTGTTTGACCATCGGATCGAAATCCCTGTCGTCATGCAATAGAGGTAATTTGCAATAAATACAGAAGGTTCCGATCATGACATCTATGGTCTTCCTGACGGTAACGCCTTTCTTTCTGAGAACCCTGTAGTTAAGGGCGCTCTGAATAGCCAAGTCTCGTCCGCCCATTGCCATAAAAGGCAGTCCCAGGAAGAGGTCTCTTGCAAGCCTGTAGTCCTTATCGTTCTGAAAACCTTGCAGCACTTCGGTCAAAACCAAGTCTCCCATGAGGATAGAGGTATTTCCAAGGGAAGAATCGAGCCAATCTGTTTGCCGCGTTTTCTTCCCATTGAAGTAATCTATCCAGACTGAAGAATCAACGAAAATCATCTGTCTGACCGCATCTCATCAAGGTTGCCGGTCCACCTGAGCTTTCCGCGAAAAGCCTTTATTCTCTCCTGGCCTTTCATTCTGACAAGAAGGCGTAATCCCTCTTCAATGGCATCCTTTTTTGTCTTTTTCCCAGAAGCTTTGAGGGCTGATTCCATCAGGTCGTCGTCTATAAGCACATTCGTTCTCATTTGTCGCCTCCTATGTGTATAGTTATCATATATTATGCACATTGTGCAAGCTGGTTGAAGGGCGTGCAAGTTAAAGATTCCAGCTATAGAGCACAGGAATAGCTCAGATGGTCAAAGAAAGCGATTGTATTGAAGAACTTGCGTTCTGTTCCCAAGGGCACTGAATGCTCAGGCAGCAGTTGAAGCACCTTCTCTCTTGGCTTCTCGCCCTTGCTGCATGGAGTCAGCGAGTCAACAAAAAAGCTTTGGGCCAGTTCACTGTCTTAACTATTTCGCATAATATGAGGAATAGCAAAAGTTAAAAGGGGCGGTTCTCTTTCCCATTCTCTTGCAGCCTTCTCTCTTCTCTCATGCTGCCATGTCCGGCATTTTTCCCGGTTTTTGCAGAAGGACTTCCGGCAAGCGGGAATGACGGCTATGAGGCATTACACAGGGCAGCTCATCGTAATTCCTGGGCTGCGGGCTTCACTCAAATATTTTCTTCGGGTTCAGCATTCCCCTGGGGTCGAAGACTTGCTTGATCCCGCGCATGAGCGCCATTTCCCGTTCCTTGATTTCCATGCCGATGTAAGGGGTTTTGGTCATGCCTATGCCGTGTTCTCCTGAGATGGCGCCGCCGAGGCTGAGGGTGACCCGGAAAATCTCCTCAACCGCCTTCATTCCCCGGGCCTTCTCCTCCCTGTTGTGGATGTCGGCCATGACATTCACATGGAGGTTGCCGTCTCCGGCATGGCCGAAGCTGATGATCTGGATGCCGGACTGCTCCGAGATTCTTTTGAGCTCGGCGAGGATGTTGGGGAGCTTGTCCCTGGGGACAACGATGTCTTCATTGATCTTCGATGACTTGATGTGGTAGAGCGCAGGTGATATGGACCGCCGCGCATCCCAGAGCCTCTGCCTGGCCGTCTCATCCTCTGCCACGATCGCCTCTCCGCCCAGGGTGTGGCAGATGTCAACCAGCCGTTCCCCTTCTTTTCTGATTGTGCCGGGGTAGCCGTCGAGCTCGATGAGCAGGAGGGCCTCCACGTCGGAAGGGAGTCCGGTGGGTTTGTATTTCTCGATCGCCTCAATGGATGACCGGTCCATGAACTCCATGGTCCTGGGGGTGATGCGTGAGGCGAGGATCTTGGTGACCGCCTGGCCTGCCGACTCCACGCTGGAGAAGAGGACGAGGAGGGTCATCACATCCTCGGGAAGGGGGACGATCTTCAGACGGATTCTGGTGCTGATGGCGAGGGTCCCCTCGGAGCCCACCAGGAGGTCCTTCAGGTCGTACCCCACCGCCCTTTTGTAGGTCTTTCCGCCTGTTGATATGACCGAGCCGTCAGGCAGGACCGCCTCGATCCCCATCACATAGTCGCGGGTGACGCCGTACTTCACCGCCCTGGGGCCTCCGGCATTGGTTGCCACGTTTCCGCCGATGGTGCACATCTGGAGACTGGCCGGGTCAGGGGGATAGAAGAAGCCGAGGTATTCCATCTCCTTCTGGAGCTGGCTGTTGACGACACCGGGTTCTACGGTAACGGTCATGTTCCTGGTGTCCACGTCGAGGATCTTCCGCATTTTTTCGAAGCTCAGGACGATACAGTTGTCCTGGGGGGGGACGGAACCTCCCGCCATGCCGGTGCCGGCGCCGCGGGGGATGACGGAGAGGTTGTTTTCCGCCGCAAATCTGACGATCCGAGCTACGTCATCGGTGTTTTTCGGCCATGCTACGGCATGGGGAAGCCGCTCTTCTGCTATGGACGCGTCAAAGCTGTAACAGATGAGGTCTTCCTTTTCTGTGGAGATGGGAATGCCGGCGAGGGAGAAATCTTTCATAAGAGAGGAGATCGCGGGATTACCTCCTGTCCCTTCCTTCCCTTGGCTGGGGGGGCTTGGCCTCTGCCACGGTGAGGGCTCTTTCCATGTAGAGAGATTCGTTGAGACCGTCAATTGCCTTCATTGCAGCCTCTTCAGTGGTCATCAGCACGAAGCCGAAGCCCTTTGACCTCCCCGACTGAGGGTCTGTTATGATGTTCACTGATTCCACTTCCCCAAAGCCGGAGAAGAGTTCCTTGAGTCCTTCAGGGGTCGCCCTGAAAGGAATGTTCCCCACATAGATTTTTTTCCCCATGATCCCTCCTTACAAGATGTGTGAAACAGAAAGGCCAGAGCCTGTGCAATCCCTGGGGATACCCTGCTCTGGGAAGCTGTTCATAATATAAAAAGTATAGTTCAAAGTTTTGCCGAAAGCAATTGCGGAGTTCAGGCTGCTACATCCTCCAGCTGGAGGGAGATTGCCCTTGATGCTCCCGGTTCTTCCATGGTGATCCCGTAGATGTAGTCAGCCACCTCCATGGTGGTCCTGTTGTGGGTGATCACAATGAACTGGGTATCCCTGGAGAGCTCCTTGATCATCCGGGAGTACCGCACGGTGTTGGACTCGTCCAGGGGGGCGTCTGCCTCGTCGAGGATGCAGAGGGGGCTCGGTTTTATGAGGAACCCGGCAAAGAGGAGCGCCAGGGAGGTCAGCGCCTTTTCCCCGCCTGAGAGGAGGTTCAGGTTCTGGAGCTTTTTCCCCGGAGGCTGGGCAATGACATCAAGGCCTGACTCAAGGATGTTCTCCTCGTCGGTGAGGATGATGTCCGCCTTCCCGCCGCCGAAGAGGGTGGTGAAGACGCCGACAAATTTTTCCCTCAGGAGGTCGTAGGCCTCGCGGAGCTTTTTTCGTGTTGTGGCGTTGATCCGGCTGATCGCCTCTTCCAGCTCAGAGATGGATAGGGTGAGGTCCTGCTGCTGCCGGGTGAGGAAGTCGTACCGCTGCTTCTGCTCCTCGTATTCCTCGATGGTCCCCAGGTTGACGGGGCCGAGGTCCCTGATCCTGCCGTTCAGCTCCCCGATTTTTTCAGCGTCCTCTTCGGGGTTATGGCCCTCGAACTCCACAGCCTCATCGCCGATGACCAGTCCGTACCTCTGCATCACCGTCTCTTCGATGTTCCCGATCCTGAGGCTCTTTTCCGTTGCCTGTGAGCTCGCTGCTGTGAGCCTCCGGCTGAGGTCGTCGATCTCGGTCCTGATCTTTTTGAGAGCCAGCTCCTGGCCGAGCAGATCCTCTCCCTCGGATCTGATGGATTCCTTCAGGGACCTTCCCTCCTGCCTCAGGCTGTCGGCCCTGAGGATCAGCTCCCTGATCCCTTCTTCAGCAGTCTTCAGCTCTTCGGCGAGGGATCTCAGCGTTTCCTCTGCCCTGATCCCCTCTTCTATGGACCGCTCCTTTTTTCTTTCCGTCTCTGCTATAGCCTCTTCAGCGGTCCGGCTCTCCCTCCTGAGGGAGTCCACCTTTTCCTTGTAGGAGCCGAGGGTGAGCTTCAGCTCTGTGAGCCTGGAGCGGCTGTCCTCATATTCAGCCCTGATGGCGGCAAGGCCGCTCTGGCGGAAGGTCATCTCCTCTGTGACAGAGGCCTTCTCCTCCTCCAGCCTGCTGACCTCTGCTGTCTTGACAGCAATGAGGGCTTCCGCCTTTTCCCTCTCCTGTGAGAGGCTTGCGGCCTCTGCTTCGAGAGCGGAGAGCCTTTTTTTCTTCCTCTCCAGGTCATCCTTCTGGTTCCTGATGGTCTGCTGGGTCAGGGAGATCCTCTTCTCGGTGTCTATGATTGCAGACTCCTTTTCCTTGAGGAGCCCCTTTTGGGATGAGAGGCCTGAGGAGAGCATCCCGATCCGTTCATCCATTTCACTGATCCGCTCCTGGAGGTCTCCGGCAGCCGCCTGGAGCTCCTTTATCTCCCTTTTCCTCTTCAGGATTTCCCTGCCGCGTCCTGCCGTGACCCACCCGGCTGTGTCCAGGACCTCTCCCTCAAGGGTGACGACGGTCATCTCCTGCCTTCCCTCAAAAAAATGCAGCGTTTCAAAGGCTGAAGGCAGGTCCTTCACTATATAGGTGCTGCTCAGGGCTGAGAGGAGGCTGCTGCGGATGCTTCCCTCCCCGGCGGTGATGTAGTCCGAGGCCTTTCCTATAATGGAGGGGTGGTTAATTGCTGCCGGAGACCCTTTTGTTTCAGGCTCAGGGGCCTCTGTGTAGAGGAGGGAGGTCCTTCCCAGGTCCATATCCCTGATGAGCCCGACGGCTGAGAGGATGCTCTCCTGCCCTTCCATCACAAGGGCGTTGGTCTTCTCTGCAAGGACCGCCTCTATGGCAGACTCGAACCCCTTTTCCGTGGAAAAACTGTCTGAGAGCATCCGGTGTCCTTCTCCGTGAGACCTCTGGGTCTCCAGGAATTCCCTGAGGGATTTGTCCACCAGGAGCTCTTTCAGGGATTTGAGCCTGGCAAGGGTGGAGGCGAGGGCTTCCCTTTCCCTGGCGAGGATGGCCCGCGTCTCCTCCATCTCTGTCCGCATGGACTCGATCTCCGCCTTCAAAGCCTCTTTCTCCCTCTGGAGCCGGGAGATCTCCACCTCTTTCTGCATCATGATCTCCTCTAAATCCGCGACTGATCCTTCAGCGGCCTCTATCCCCTTGCCGACGCTCTCCATGTCACGGGCCGAGACCGACTCCCTGTACCGCAGGTTTTCCTGGCCTGCCTGGAGCTTGTGGAGCTCATTCCTGGTGTTGCTCAGCCTCTCGGAGACCCTGAAGATCTCCCTTCTCGTGTCCTCCAGCTCCTCTTCCTTTTCTTTCAGGGAGGCCTCCATCCCGGAGATCAGCTCTTTCTTCTCCCTCATTGATTCGGACAGGTCGTCCACCTTCAGGAGGAATTCCTCTTCCGTTTCCCTGAGGCCGGAGATCTTTTCCAGCAACTCCTTTTTCCGCGCTTCCAGCTCTTCTTCCTGGACAGCGAGGCGGGTCAGCTCGTGCCTTCTGTTCTCTATGGTGGTCTTCAGGACAGCGATCCTCTTCTCGGCATCGGAGAGGGCTTTTTCCTTCTCCCTGAGCCGGAGTTCCATGCCGGCAAGGACCTTTTCCTGCTCAACGAGCTCTATCCTCTTTGCCTCTATCCGGTTTTCCCCTGTGGAGAGATCGCTCCTCCGGGAAGACTCTTCTTCACGCAGCCGGTCTGTCTCAGCCGTAAGGGAGGCAAGGGTTTCACTGAGGGTTGTGTGCTCTCTTTTTGAGGCCCTCAGATCCGCCTCTTTCAGCTCCTCCATGAGCCTTTTGTACCGTTCAGCCTTTTTTACCTGTCTGTCCAGGCTGCCGAGCTGTCTCTTTACCTCGGCTATGACGTCGCTGATCCTCTGGAGGTTCTGCTTCGAGGTCTCCAGCTTGGCCAGGGCCTCGGCCCTCCTGACCTTGTACTTCATCACCCCGGCCACCTCTTCTATGAGGAACCGCCTGTCCAGGGGCTTGGCGTTGACGATCTCGGAGATCCTGCCCTGGTCGAGGATTGAGTAGCTCTTCACATCCAGGCCTGTGTCGAGGAAGATGTCCCTGATGTCCTTGAGCCTGCACTGTTTCCTGTTCAGGATGTACTCGCTCTCCCCGGAACGGTAGAGCCTCCTGGCCACGGTCGCCTCACGGGCCTCTTCAGCAGAGCCCTTGTCGTTGCTCTCCCTGTCGGCGCCGAAGGAGTGGGAGATGATCAGGTTCACCTCAGCCATACCCTTCTGTTTTTTCGTGGCTGAACCCTGGAATATGACCTCTTCCATCTTTTCGCCGCGGAGGCTCTTTGCGCTCTGCTCGCCCAGGACCCAGCGGAAGGCGTCGACAACATTGCTCTTGCCGCAGCCGTTGGGACCGACAATGCAGGTGATGCCCTCGTGGAGGGGTAGGGCCGCCCTGTCGGCAAAGGACTTAAACCCATTGAGTTCAATCTGTTTTATCTTCATGTTTTCTATATTTCGAAACCTTTGACGATGGAATGTGCTCTGTGGTAAAATCTTTCACCTTTTAGAGGGCTTGACTCTGCGGGTCTTTTAATTCTACGTCTGGCACAGGGCAAGGTCAAGGGTAAAAAGGTTTGCTAATAGAAGGATAAGTTTTTTTTATTTGACGGACGGTGAAGAGGTATACTATTTTTTAACTCGGTTCTTTAGCTGTCCTGATTCGATATCCCGATGTCTTGAGATGTTATAGATTTTGGTTGCGCAGGTAATCAAGAAAGTCTTAAAACCACAGTGAAGAGGAGGACGTTATGCCAAAGAAGTACGACACGCCCCTTCTGGACGAGCTCGAAAAGGGGCCCTTCCCGAGTTTCGTGACGGAGATCAAGAAGGCGGCAGCAAAGAGTGACATGGCTGCTGACGAGCTGGGACAGCTTGAGAAATCTTACAGGGACAGGCGCGGTTACTGGAAGCACGGCGGTATCGTCGGCGTCCGTGGTTACGGATCCGGTGTTATCGGAAGGTACTCCTCCCTCCCCGAAGAATTTCCCAACGTCGCCAACTTCCACACTTACAGA
>JBAZFD010000095.1:0-7200 GCA_041653575.1 Thermodesulfovibrionales bacterium | reverse complement strand
CAACAGACCGTCCAGCACCACTCCATCATATTGAGCGGCATTCTTTCTCAACATGAGGTAGAGTGGCCACAGGGTGGCATAATCCTTAACAAGGAAGTAATCATACCCGGTGATCTTTCTGGAGTCCAGGGTGGTGAGCTCCTTCTCATCGAAGCAGATATAGAACACTTTCATCCCTGCCTGCACCATACTGCCACAGAAAGTGGTCTTGCCGCTCCCGTTGTCTCCATAGATCAGCATGTCCACATAGGGGACCTTATCTCCGGGAGAGCGGTGACTCACTGGGAAGCCACCAACGGGTCTTGCTGCAGGGGGGGGTTCCTCCTGAGGAGTTTCCTCAACTGCCTCTACTTCTTCGGGGGTCTCCTCAATCACCTCTTCAGTAACCTCTCCTTCGGTAGTCTCTTCCACCACTTCCGCAGTAGCCTCCTCCACTGGGGGGACTTTGCTAGGCGGCGGTGTTCTCGTCGGAATAATTCTTGGCGGTGTCATTATCCTTATCCTCCTCTTTATACTTGCGATACAGAGGGAGAACATCATCCATGTCCAGCCCTCTAATTTCTGCTATACATAACTCCCAATACTCACAAGCACACCTCTTTATAGGCTGAGGGTACATGCGCTCTGGGGGGGTGGAGAGGATGTCCTCTCCCATTTGAGTGAACATCCATGTGTAATAGTCTATTTCCCTCTCACTGCGGATATAGTTGGAGCGGACATAGGGCTTCCTTCCTCCGTTGTAATGGAGGATGTTCATTTGACTTCCAATACAGTCGGCTGTTACACAGCAGGAGGCTGACTGGTAATCTATACCGAAGTCCCCCTCGCGGTATTGCCTGCCCCTACACTTATGCTCTCGAATGAGATTAAACCCTTCCTTCTCAAACACCACATCGGGAATGGCCAACAGGGTGATTCTGGGGGTGAGTTCCTTAGTGTAGGGCTTCTCCACCGAGAGAATCTTCTCATTCTCATCCTCATGAGCCGCCCATTGGTGGTACTTCTCCAGAGTGCGAGTGGAGGAGTTTATTATCCCCTTCCATGTGGATTGATCAGCTGAAGTGGGGTTCTCTCCCAAAGGGTTGTGGTGATTGAGAGAATCCACCAGCATGGAGTTTAGCTCCTCCTGGGATCTCCCCTCTGGTGGAGTGGAATAATACCACCCCAGCGCCACTCCCACTATGGTCCCTATCATAAGGGGAGGAGACTTGCCAGCAGGCTCCAGATGTTCAAGGTAACGCCAAAAGTATTTCTTTCGGCAGCGAGACCACACAGTGGCCCTGCTAGGGGACAGGGTTAGATGTTTTCTACCCACTAGACAATCCTCCTGATGTATTATATTATGTTAAGTGCTGGGGGGAGTCACCCTTCGGAGGGGATGAAGCCAAACAGCTTTCTGAGTCTGTCTAGTTCCTGGTCATCCACTCGATAATGCCCATTGGGAAGGGGAGTTGCGGCGATCCACCCCTTCTTCACCCATCGATATGCCGTATGCTCCCGCATCCCAATGAGCTTTGCAAGGCGGGCAACCGAATAGCCCGGAGGAGGGGGTAATACTTCCTTTTCTTTCTGTTGATCTTTCTTCATTAAAGGGTACTTCCTTCGAGGGAACTATATCTTACCACCAGGGGACTCCCCTGTCAATGGGGGGTGCTCATATAACACCCGCGTTATGTTAACTGCGGTGAATCGAACGTAGCCAGTGCATTGCCACTCCTTTGGGGGGATTCCCAGAGTTTGCAGCAACTCCTCCCATGAGCTCTCATTGGCCATATCTCCGGGGGTTATGATCACTTCTCGTCGTTGCATTTGGATACCTCCTCAGGTGGGGTGTAGGAGTGGAGAATCTCCCATTGGGAATTCCAATGGGATGAGAGAAAGTCCTCTAGATGCCTCCTGGTCATTTTTCGTTGAGAGATGACGTACCTCTCCTCTCCCTTCTTCTTTAACACCCAGAAGTGGAGAACTTCCTCTGCCTTAGCAAGGGCCTCTCCCCTTTTGTTGTACTCACCCACAGCATTTAACAACTGAGTCATCCAAGCGGATGAGGGGGTAACAAGGACTGTATCGTCCTTCCCGGGGGTATTCCCTCTGACAAACAGGTGCGAGCTTTCGACATCTCCTATTTCAGGACTGTCACAGGAGTATAAAGTAAATCCATTAGAGGACACAAAGCAGTCTGATCCCCCCTCTCCAAACTCCTCCCCCCGATGAGTTTGCTTGATTATCCGCAGGATGTATACCTTCCAGTCTTCGATCCAGCGGTATCCAATTTGTAATTCTTTCTTCATTGGGTTTTTCCTCCTTCTTATATACTGATGTGCAACTTATATCGAGACAGCAGTTGGTTAGCCCTCTTCTCAAACTCATCATGGGTAACGCGCTGCTTCTTGTCCGGCTCAATCCAGTTAAGATGCTTTCCGGTGGTATTACCCCAGATGTTCTCCGAGCACACCAGGTCATCCTTGGGGGTGCGAAAGGCCACCAGTGTGGAATAGCTGAAGTAGAATTCCACCGGGCCATACCATATAAGCAGGGTATGAGCGCCGTAATCCCCATTAGAGTAGTTCCCATAGGAGTGAATGCTTATTTTGTCTCTCATGGAGGTTTCCTCCTTTTTTACTCTTCTCTCGGTGTGTATTTTCTGTATTTCTCCACCCACTGAGGAGTCACTCCAGGGATCTCCATAAGCTCCTCATCTGTCATTTGAGAGGGGAGTTTGGGCATATCATGATACATGTAGTAGAGATGGAACTTTCGGACGAGCCTGAGGCTTAACCCTTGGGAGATAGCCTTCTTTAAGTCCTTGTCTAATGCAACCTCATATTCATCGCGGTACTTTTGCCGCTTCTTATCAGCTTCCACTCTCCACTCCAACCTCTCCCTATTTCGATATAACTCCTCATAGAAGTACCAGAAGGAGCCTACGGGGTCCTTCTCTCCCTTGAGTACAGGAAAAGCTTGGGCCAGCCGTCCGGCCACCTGAGCCAGGCTATCACTTGAGGGCATTTCTATCATTGGGTTTTCTCCTTAATTTTAATGCAATGGGAACCATACATCCTGTCGGGTGGTGAAGCACCTCATGCAGGGGTCACAATGGTGTGGGCATTGAAACACCCTCCCATTGGGAGGGAGATCTCCGGAGTAGGCTCGTAATCCTTCCGGGGGCCTCCCTTTTGTATCTGTCCACACCGACCAGAAGTGGATAAAATTCCCTGGAGTGTGGGAGAAGTCCAGCCCCCAACACTTGGTGTAGGTGAGGAAGGTGATATCCGGAAGGGCAGACGCGATGTAAATCCACTTGTCGAGATACTCCTGACTGTAGAAATCCCCCCCCTCATGAATGCGAACGTACCTCACCCCACGGCGACTCTTTATCATAGAGATCATGCGGAGGGGGAAGTATCTCATCAGAGAGTCCCTATAGTTTTGCACTCTGCATGGAAGCACCCTTGGCCACTGCCGCTCCGCTTTTCTGGCGTAGCAGTGGGTGTAGCACAAAGGGGTTTTACCCAGGCAGGTGGGACCACTGGGGAGACTCCATGTGGGGAGGGACATTTTTGAGTTACCATAAGAAAGGTACATCCGGTTTATCTCCTCCTTGGCAGCTCATCCCAACAGGATTCCCCCTGCCACATGTGGGTGGTCAGCTGAGGCTTCCTTCCACATCGGGGACAGAAGGCATCCCTCAGAAGGATATGAGACGACTTGGGCCACACAAACCTCACCTCACAGTCGTGACACCTCCCGGAGGTCTCCTTCTTGTAATCCATATCTATTCGCTCTTTCATTTTTTCCTCCCTTTTAGAGGGAACCACTCCGCGATGTATCTGTCATTGACGATCTCAATGAGATCCTCTCCATACTTCTTTCTGATCCCCTCTTTCACATCTGGAGTACACGCTTGGTAGATAGTGATATACTCCCCCTTCTTGAGTGAATGAAGGCGAATCACAGTATTCCCATTTCTCTTGCAGGCGGCTTTCCACTGCTTATTCTGCACGAAGGGGTCAATCAGAAACTCCTCGATGGCCATGTCCATATCATAGTCCAACCCCTCTGGAAATAACTGGGGAAACTCCGGGTCCTCCTCATCCACCCACTTGGGGAGGGAGGCTACTATGACAGTAAATGCCTCCTCTGCCCCCTTATCCAGCCAGCGGTAGGAGAACCCTCCTCCCCAGCCATCATTGTCCACCTGGGCTACCATCTTCCCTTTGAGCAGGAGGTTGAGATTGAACCCTCCGCCGTCGTGCCCTCGAAACTCCTTAAACCGGGTGATACTCCAATCGGAGAATAGGGGTTGCAGAGATAGGATGTCTTGAGAAGTCATAGGGTAACCCCCTTCTTCAATTTTTCCCCCTTCTTACGAGCTACACCCAGACACCCAGGACATAACTCCCTCCCTTCGTGGAGGACGAGATCCCCGGGCACCACCTCATGACCCTCTCCCACTAGAATTTTACACCCTTTGCAGGAGGGGTGAGAGGTGGATAATTTATGATATATCCTGTCCAGAGGGGGGAGGTCTTCAAGTTTTCCCTTATTTCGGGTGGATTTCCTCTTCTTTTGAGTGGCCGCCCCTTGCTCCTCTGTATTGGTGGAGAGGGATTTCAACTTCCTCTTGGTAGCCGTGACATCTTTCATCACCAGCTCCAGCGCTTCCATCTCCTCACACAGAGGGCAATATAATGGTCCCATCTGCCCTTTTGCCATATTAGTTCTTCACCTCCTCGGTGAATACCTTCCAGTCGGCCTTAGGGAGCTCCAGGATAGTCCCCCCCAGTCTCTCGAAATCGGTGGCCTTGTCATAGTCCCCCACATCCTGGGAGTAGCGAGTGACAGCGTTCAGGAGGCCGTACCGTGAGAGATCTCCCCCGTTGACCAGATGGGTCAACACTCCGGCCTTCTCCACATCGGTGAGATTGAATCTCTTTTGGGTGACTTCCATCACCTGAAGAGGATTCGTGATGACATCCTGAGTGGCTGCAGTCATCTTCCCGACGATCTGGGCGAATTTCACCTGATCCAAAGACCCTGCAATAACATCCCCCACTTTCATCCAGAAAGCGCGGTCGTCGGCCTCTCGGGTGGCATCTCTGAGGAAAATCTCGTACCCATCCCCAGTAAGCTCCCCTCCGGCCCGTCCCACATGGTGTCTTCGCATGCCGAAGTCATTGGCGATCATACCGTTCTTGCAGGACAGGCGGTATAGCAAGGGTTCTATTTTGATGGCTCCCAGCCCTACTTCCGAATTGCTGATGACGATTCCCGCCTGAACAATATCCCCCACCTTCACTTCGGAGGTGATGCGTTCCGTCACCGCCTTTATGTAAAGCCGGGTTTCAGTGAGTTCACAGGACATCACCTTGCAATCGGTTTTCTGGAGCTTCTCCAGAGCGACGGAGGCGAGATCATAGTTATCCAGAGGGCGATAGCGATCGGAGAGGAAGGCTCGGGCCTTTCCATCCAGGGTGCGGACTAGACGAGTATCGGCGGCTTTCCTCATCCAGGCGTTGACATTGGTGGCCAGCAGGGAGGGCATCTCCTCCTGCATCTTCTCGTAATATTTCCGGGGGACTCCAGTGTAATCGCCAATCTGGTTGTGGGTGAGGGAGGTGATTCCCAAGGGAGAGGTGTCTCCCAACTGCAATTGAGGGGTTTCTTCCGGCCCCAGCACCATAGACACCGCTCGGGTGGCTACCTTGTAGTCCTTCTTGGCATCTGCCTGCCGGGTGATCTCGTTGGCCAGTTCATTGAGACTTCTTCCTGTTTTCATTATTGCGTATCTCCTTTTCTTTTTTTATGCTTTTCTACCCCTCGGGTAGCAGAGTCTCTTGCGCTTCTTTTATGATGGCTTCCAGACGTTTGGGAGGACGGAAATCGGCATACTTTCTAGCCATATCCTCCAGTTTCTTTCTCTCCTGAACGAGCTCCTCTATCAGGGTTTTATTATCCTGTGACAGATGAGCTACTTCCTCCATCAGGCGGGAGACCTCTCTGGCGTACCAGGCGATATCTCGGTTCTTCTTGTCCAGAAGGTCAGCCACTCCTAACCAGTAGGCCTTCTCCGCAGGGGACATCTCATAGTCAGGGGAGTCTAGCACATCCAACTCCCCCTTGGGGTCATCTTCAAGGGGAATAATCCCCTGCTTCTCCCTCTGGAGCTGCATGGCTCTAGCCTTACCTCTGGCGGTGCGATGGATCTCCTTCCCTATCCCATGGAATTTCCATTGGTGATAGAGAAGGGACTCCAACTCGCAGAACACCTTACCTATCGGCAGGGTACACCCGGGGACTCTACAGGTCAGGGCATGAAGATAGGTTCTCTGGGGGGTGGAGTGTACATCAGTGGTATAGACATACTCCGGATGGCACAGGCGCATATGGGCATCCATGTCATTGGAGGTGAGTGATACTCCACACTCAGGGACGGGGCATTTTCCATTCTTTGGATGTAGTGGCATAACGGTATTTCCTCCTTTCTTGTTTTTATTTTCACCCCTAAATGAAGGGGTAGAACTCCTGCTCGGTCATTATCTCTTTCGCATCTACAATGACCTCCTTGAAGGCATCGCGGATGATTCCAATATCCACTATGTCCCAGTCCACTTCCTTGCCTGCGAACTCCTCCAGCAACCCCTGAATTCCGTTGTCCACCCAGTCCTGGCGTTCCAATTGAGCACCAGTAAGAGTGGGGACATTACCCACCTCCAACCATTGGTAGTAGCCCAACATAGTTTCCCCTTTGGCCACTTTACCTCTCCACTCAGATAGAGAGTCATTGTTCTTTAGGGTGTTCTCCACCTCAGAAGAGTTCTCTTCAATCATTGCTTTGAGGGTGTCCTTTCCCCCTCTATCAATCTCCTTACGGAAGATATCCGATGGGGGTTCATAATTCTCCGTAGCTGTCCAGTAGCCGATGTCACAGATGTCAATGTGGCGAGGGTCTTCAAGGGGGTAGGTGTGGCGAAACTCCTGAAGGTCAAAGCGCACGATATCCCCCAGGGCATCCCCTCCGTTTATCATCTTCCCACGATCCTCTTCCAAATTGGAATTGTACTTGGACTCGAAGGGGAGGACATACCCCTCGGAATTGAGAGCAAGATCTCCCCAACTGGAGTGAATATAGGTGTGAATTTCATTACTTGGTAGCATCAGACTCCCCCTCTATGCTGAAATCATGCAGGAGGTAGTGGT
>JBAZFD010000094.1:2898-7344 GCA_041653575.1 Thermodesulfovibrionales bacterium | reverse complement strand
CTCAACGGCGGTTCCGGCAACGACAGCCTCTATGGAGGTTCAGATAATGACAGCCTCAACGGAGGCTCAGGAGCAGACTACCTCGACGGCGGGATCGGCGCGGACTCAATGGCTGGAGGCTCAGGGAATGACAGTTACTTCGTGGACGACGCTGGAGATGCGGTGACGGAGAGCGATGGACAGGGGGCGTCTGATTGGGTCAACAGCACGATCAACTTCACCCTCGGTGCGAATCTGGAGGGTCTGAGCCTGCAGGGTACGGCTGACATCAACGGCACAGGTAACGAGCTGGACAATTCCCTTTACGGCAATGACGGAGCCAATATCCTCAACGGAGGGGTTGGAGACGATTACCTCAATGGAGGCGCAGGCGCCGACACCATGACTGGCGGCGCTGGGAATGACTCTTATGAGGTGGACAACGCCGGAGACACGGTGACCGAGGCAGCAGGAGCCGGGACTGACACCGTCAGGAGCTTTGTCGGTTATACCCTTGGCGCAAACCTGGAGAACCTTGAGCTCTACGGCACGGGAAACATCAACGGCACAGGCAACAGCCTGGACAACTCCATCTCCGGCAACAGCGGCAACAACATCCTCAGCGGAGGCTCAGGCAATGACGGCCTCTATGGCGGAGAGGGCGCAGACACCCTTAACGGCGGGACGGGAAACGACAACCTCAACGGCGGGGGTGGCGCAGACATAATGTCCGGCGGCGCTGGAAATGACTACTACACCGTGGACAATGCCGCTGATACGGCGACTGAGGCAGCAGGGGCCGGGACTGACACGGTCTACGGCTCTGTCAGCTACACCCTTGGTGCGAACCTGGAGAACCTGTACCTGCAGGGCACGGCGGACATCAACGCAACGGGCAATGGTCTGGATAACTACCTCTACGGCAATGACGGAGCCAATATTCTCACCGGCGGGGCTGGAGACGACGTCATCAGCGGAGGCACCGGCACAGACGCGATGTCAGGCGGCGTTGGTGATGATCAGTATTATGTGGACAATACCGGCGATACGGTGACCGAGGCGGCGGGTGAGGGGACCGATCAGGTCTACAGCTATGCAAGTTTCACCCTCGGGGTGAACCTGGAGAACCTGTCTCTCTACGGCTCTGACAATATCAACGGCACAGGCAACAGCCTGAGCAATATGATCTCCGGCAACAGCGGGAACAATGTTCTCAACGGAGGGGGCGGCAATGACTCCTTGTCCGGTTATTACGGGAACGACAGCCTCATCGGCGGAGCAGGAAACGACCTCATGTATGGAGGCGACGGCAACGACACCCTCACCGGCGGCTCCGGCACCGACACCCTCTATGGCGGGGCTGGCTCCGACACCTTTGTCTACACGAGCAACAACGAGGGTGTGGATACGATCAATGATTTCAGCCTCGGTGCGGCTAATGACCTGCTCGACCTGACTGCCCTGGGCATCACCGCAGACGCCGGACATCTCCAGTTCACCTATGACGGCTATAGCACCCACGTCTCAGTAGATGTTGACGGCGGAGCGAACAGCTTCGTGGAGATTTCCGTGCTGCAGGGGGTGAACATGACACTGGCGGACACCGACAACTACGCTGTCTGATGTAAAGAAGTGAGGGGTGAGGAGGAAAAATGTTTTTTTCGCCTCACCCCTCACTCCTCACCTGTTCGTCCCTCTGTTTGACAGCCGACGGAAAATGATATAATATTTCCCATATGGACCCTAATTTATGTGAGCGATGGCTTGAAACAAGCATCTCAGCACGCCTTCAGTTCTTCTCCTGTTTGCACCAGAAAAAGCCTATCTCCCTTAATTTCGCTGACAGCAAATATGCGCCGGTTGAGCAGACCCTGTCAAGGATTTCCCCGCCCATGCGTTTTCATAATCTAAAGGAGGAATAGTTTGTCCGAGATTATTCTCATATGTATCTTTGTCCTTATTAACGGTTTTTTTTCCGCCTCGGAGATAGCAGTTGTCACAGCGCGAAAATCGCGGATCAAGCAGATGATGGAAGAGGGCATCCGGCACGCTGATGTCCTTGATAAGCTGAAGGAGGAGCCTGACAGGTTTCTTGCCACTATCCAGATCGGCGTTACCCTGGCCGGCGCCCTGGCATCGGCCATAGGAGGCGCGGCAGCGGTGAAGACCCTGAAGCCCTACCTGGAGGCTGCTCCCTTTCCTTTTATTGCTGCTTCAGGAGAGGTCATTGCGATAGGCCTTGTTGTTACCGTCATTACCTATTTTTCCCTCGTCTTCGGCGAGCTCATCCCCAAGTCCATAGCCCTCTCCAACCCCGAGTCCGTGGGGCTCATGACCGCCCCCATAGTGGAGAGGTTCTCCCGGATCTCCGCAGTCTTCGTCAGGATCCTCACCGGCAGCACCAATATCCTCCTGAGCCCCTTCGGGAAGAAGGCCTTCAGCGAGAGGGGATACATCACCGAGGAAGAGATCAAGATGCTCATTGAGGAGGGAAAGGAACGGGGGATTTTCGAATCTGAGGAGAAGGACCTCATACACAGCGTCTTTGAGTTTACCGACACCTTCGTCAAGGAGGTGATGGTTCCTGCCCCGCAGATGGTGACCATCAGTGTGAATATGCCCGGTGATGAGGCCATGAGGATCATAGCAGAGGAGAAGTTCTCCCGCTATCCTGTCA
Organism: Thermodesulfovibrionales bacterium; assembly: GCA_041653575.1. Taxonomy (GTDB): domain Bacteria; phylum Nitrospirota; class Thermodesulfovibrionia; order Thermodesulfovibrionales; family Dissulfurispiraceae; genus JBAZFD01. The sequence continues at coordinate 4,688 of JBAZFD010000094.1, read as the reverse complement.
TCGGCAAGGATATCAACGATATCCGCGGCATCCTCTATTCCAAGGACTTCTATCTCATCCTCTCCAGGAAGGGGGCTGCCGAGATCCACCGGATCATGAGGCCCCCTCTCTACATACCTGAAACCATGAAGATCAGTATACTCCTGAGGGAGATGCAGAAAAAGAGGGTCCATATGGCCATTGTCATTGATGAGTATGGGGCAGTCTCCGGTCTGGTCACCCTGGAGGACCTCCTGGAGGAGATCGTCGGTGAGATCAGGGACGAGTATGACACCGAGAGCCCGGTGATTCAGCTCAACGACGGTACACTGATCATAGACGCCTCCATCAGCGTCTATGACCTGAAGGAGGACTACCAGGTGGAGGTCCCTGAATCACCTGAGTATGAAACCCTGGGAGGCTTCATTGTCACCTTTCTTCAACGGATGCCCAAAACCGGGGATCTTGTGGAGATGTCGGACAAGACCCTGAGGGTTATTGAGATGGTGGGGCAGCGGATCGCCAAGGTGAAGATGGAGCGGATCACCACTGATGGTTCAGGAGAGGAGCAGGCGGGGGAAGAGGGATAAACAAAAGGGCATCATGATCTGCAAAAGAAAAGATAAGGCCGGGGGATGCGTCTGCTCTATCCCCCGGCCTCACTTATGCCAGGAAGCCCTGGAAAAACTGGACAATCTGGCTGGCCGTGGACTCTCCGAAGAAGGCAATAAAAAAGCTCAGGATCAGGTCAAAAAAACTCGCCATTTTTTCACCTCCCTTTTGTGAAGCTTATTACAGCAAGTATAGTACATAAGACCTGATTATTTAAAGCACGATAGTCCAGGCTGTTGGAGCCGCCTCTCCGGTTCCTTCATGCCGGGTTCCACCTCCAGTTTTTGATCTCAGGCATGTCTTCGCCGTGTCGGTGGATGTAGTTCTTGTGGTCAATCAGCCTGTCGCGGATGGACTGCTTGACATAGGCTGCGCGGGAGCCCAGTCCGGGCACACGGTCTATCACATCTCCCACAAGGTGGAACCGGTCGAGATCGTTCAGCACAACCATGTCAAAGGGGGTCGTAGTCGTTCCTTCTTCCTTGTATCCCCGGACATGCAGGTTTTTGTGATTTGTCCTGCGGTAGGTGAGGCGGTGAATCAGCCAGGGATAGCCGTGAAAGGCGAAGACAATGGGTTTGTCTTTGGTGAAGAGGATATCGAAGTCCCTGTCGTTCAGGCCGTGGGGGTGTTCGCTCTGAGGCTGGAGGGTCATGAGGTTCACCACGTTGATGACCCTGATCTTCAGTTCCGGGAACTGCTGTCTCAGGATCTCCACAGCGGCCAGTGTCTCAAGGGTCGGCACATCCCCGGCGCAGGCCATCACCACATCAGGGTCGGACCCGGCGTCATTGCTTGCCCATTCCCAGATGCCGAGGCCAGCGGCGCAGTGCTTGACTGCTGCATCCATGTCCAGCCACTGCAACGACGGCTGTTTTCCTGCCACAATGACATTCACGTACTGGCGGCTGCGGAGGCAGTGGTCGGTCACTGAGAGTAGCGTGTTGGCATCAGGAGGGAGGTAGACGCGGATGATGTCCGCCTTCTTGTTCACCACATGGTCAATGAAGCCGGGGTCCTGGTGGCTGAAGCCGTTGTGGTCCTGCCTCCAGACATGGGAGGTGAGGAGGTAGTTCAGCGAGGCGATCGGCCTGCGCCAGGGTATGTTGCGGGTCACCTTCAGCCATTTGGCATGCTGGTTGAACATTGAATCCACGATATGGATGAAGGCCTCATAACAGGAGAAGAGGCCGTGCCTG
>JBAZFD010000094.1:486-2888 GCA_041653575.1 Thermodesulfovibrionales bacterium | reverse complement strand
CCCTTCCAGCCAGCCCTGGCAGAGGTGCTCGCTCAGCACCTCCATGACGCGTCCGTCAGGGGTGACATGGTCGTCGGTCGCCAGGATTTCAGCGGTGGAGACCCGGTCGGTGATCTCGAAGAGGTCCGACAACCGGTTTGAGGCAGTCTCGTCAGGGCCGAAGACCCGGAAGTTGCGGCTGTCCCAGTTCAGTTTCATCACGTCGCGGATAAATCCGCCCATGACCCTTGTTGCCTCAGCCTCAACCCTTCCCGGCTGCGGAACAGCCACTGCGTAATCCAGGAAATCAGGCATCCTCAGGTCGCGCAGGAGCGCCCCTCCGTTGGCATGGGGATTTGCCCCCATCCTCCTCTCTCCCTTCGGCGCCAGTTCAGCCAGTTCAGGAATGAGCCTGCCTGTTTCATCGAAGAGCTCCCAGGGCCTGTAGCTCTTCATCCATGCTTCAAGCATCGCCAGGTGTTCCGGTTTTGTCGTCACTTCGGCAAGGGGCACCTGGTGAGACCTGAAGGTGCCTTCCACAGGCAGACCGTCCACCTCCTCAGGCCCTGTCCATCCTTTGGGTGTGCGGAGAATGATCATAGGCCAGAAAGGCCTCCTGGTGAAACCCTTTGCGCGCGTTTCTGCCCTGATCTGCATGATCTCTTCAACAGCCGAGTCCAGCGCTGCTGCCATGAGCCGGTGGGCCTCCCCGGGATCTTCTGTCTCAACAAAGAGGGGATTGTATCCGTAGCCGCGGAAGAGATGATCCAGCTCCTCCCTGCTGATTCTGGCAAGGACCGTCGGTCCTGCGATCTTGTAGCCGTTGAGGTGGAGGATCGGCAGGACCGCGCCGTCATGGACGGGATTCAGGAATTTGTTCGAGTGCCAGCTTGTTGCCAGCGGCCCTGTCTCAGCCTCTCCGTCGCCCACTACGCAGGCAACGATCAGCTCTGGGTTGTCGAAGGCTGCGCCGTAGGCGTGGGCCAGGGAATAGCCGAGCTCGCCTCCCTCGTTGATCGAGCCCGGAGTCTCAGGGGCCACATGGCTGGGTATTCCTCCGGGAAAGGAAAACTGTTTGAAAAGCCTTTTCATACCCTGCTCATCCTGTGAGATGTTCGGATACACCTCGGTGTAGCTGCCCTCAAGGTAGGTGTTTGCCACAATTCCCGGCCCGCCGTGGCCTGGGCCGGTGACATAAATCATCTCCAGGTCATGCTCCTTTATGATCCTGTTGAGATGGACATAGATGAAGTTCAGCCCCGGCGTGGTGCCCCAGTGGCCGAGCAGCCTCGGCTTCAGATGCTCAGGCTTCAGAGGCTCCTTCAGCAGGGGGTTTCTGAGGAGGTATATCTGGCCGACGGAGAGGTAGTTTGCCGCCCTCCAGTAGGCGTCCATCCTGTGCAGCAGATCCTCGGACAGGGGTCTATTCATGGTCAGGCTCCTTTGCTGTGGTTGTTTTCTTTTGTTCTTCGATGATGCGATACACTGTCCTGGCGATCATCAGCTCCTCGTCGGTCCTGATCACCCTGACGCAGACCGGGCCTGTTGCCGGAGATAGCACCGGGGCATTGCGGGAGTTTCTTTCCTCATCTATCGCAATGCCGAGAAATCCGAGACCCTTGCAGATGCGTGCCCTGATTTCCGGAGAGTTCTCACCGATCCCGGCGGAAAAGACCAGGGTGTCAACCCCGCCGAGGACAGCGCTGAAGGCCCCGATCCATTTCCTTGCATGGTAGCAGAAGAGCTCCACAGCCTCGGCTGCGCGGAGGTCCTCTGCCTGGAGTGCGAGCAGGTCCCGCATGTCAGAACTGGTTTCTGAAACGCCGAGAAGGCCTGATTCATGGTTGACGAGGTTGTTGAACTGATCAGGAGAGAGGTTTTCCTTTTTCATGAGATGCCATGCGACACCGGGATCAAGGTCACCGGTCCTTGCGCCCATGGGCAGTCCTGCAGCAGGAGTGAATCCCATGGTGGTGTCGATACCCCTGCCGTCACGGACTGCCGCCAGGCTTGCGCCGTTGCCGAGGTGGGCCAGGATCAGCCGGCCTTTGGCAGCCTCAGGTCCTGCGATTCGTCCGAGCTCCTCCATGAGAAAGGCATAGGAGAGGCCATGGAAACCGTATTTCTCTATGCCCATGGCGTCGAACCTGCGGGGGATAGGCAGCAGCCTGGCCACGCGTGGCATGGTCCGGTGAAAGGCGGTGTCGAAACAGGCTATCTGGGGAAGATGCGGGTTGCTTCTGAGGAAGGCCTCGATCAGTTCAATCTCAAAAGGCAGGTGATCAGGGTCGTAATCCGCGATCAGATGCAGCTCGTTCAGGAGCGTTCCTGAGACAGCCTCAGGGGCGGTATGGCGCATACCATGGACAATGCGGTGACCCACGGCAAGGATTGAGCTGAAACCGATCCGCTCTTTGATCCAG
>JBAZFD010000094.1:0-476 GCA_041653575.1 Thermodesulfovibrionales bacterium | reverse complement strand
GAGCCGCTGACCGGTGATCTGAAGCAGCAACCCCGAGGCGATCCTCCCGTTTCAGGACAGGATCAAAGCAGGTCAGATTCGTTCCGCTCAGGCCGATGCGGTCAACCTTCCCGTGAAGCAGTCTCTCCGGAGCCTCTGCTCCCTGATAGAGCGCGAACTTTATGCTCGATGAGCCGCCGTTGATCGTCAGGACAGCGCCCTGATCCGGCTTCACTGTTACTCTCCGTGCAGGGGTATGATTTTTTTCAGGAATTTCCCCTTCCCTTCCCATTCTTCCAGGATACGCACCGCCAGGGGGCTTGCTGTGTAATCGCGGTGTTGCTGTATCAGTGCGTTCACGACAGAAATATCCTCCCCTGAGAGTTCTGCCTCTCTGACATAGCTGCTGTTCAGCCTTGCGGGGATAAAACCTGTTTCATCAAGGAGGTATAAGGTTCCCCCTGTCATGCCTGCGCCGATGTTTGATCCCGCCTCGC
>JBAZFD010000093.1:0-7370 GCA_041653575.1 Thermodesulfovibrionales bacterium | reverse complement strand
GGCGGTTGAAAGCCAGGTAAAGGACCTGGAGCCCCAGTCCAAGCAGAGGATCGAGGGGCTTCAGGCTCAGGGCGCAGCGGCAGAAACCGCCATCGCTGCTGAGAAGGCTGCCTTTGATGCGGCGAAGAAGGAGATCGAGGCCCAGCTGCCCAAGGCTCCCTTCCCCCTCAAGAACCCCGGCCTCATCTCCATGGGCATGGCCTTCCTCATGGGCATTCTTGTCTCCCTCATGTCCCCTGAAAAGAGGGCACAGGAGATGTTCGAGGAAGAGAAGCTCAGGACCTATGTGGGAATAGGTGCTGAATAAAAATATAAAATCAGGGTATAATTTTTTCTAATGATGCCCACGGCCTGAGGGGGCTGCGACCTTCCCCCGGCTGTGAGCGGGCATGAGCCTGATATGATCCGGTGGAGTCCGCGGAGGGAGAGATCCCTTCGGGGGCTCCTCCGGAGACTGTTTTTTTCGACACCCCCTTGGGTGTCACCGACTGGAACTGACGCACTATTACGAATCCCTCAGAGGATTTGGATTTAAAGAAGGAGGTTCAAGGATGTCACAGGAGAAAATTGACGTACTGATGGAGGAGCACAGGACCTTCGCGCCATCAAAGGAATTCAGCGGGAAGGCCCACATCAGGAGCATGGAGGAGTACGAGGCGATCTACAAGAGGTCGGTCGAGGACCCCGAAGGCTTCTGGGCCGAGATGGCCGAGACACAGCTCTCATGGTTCAAAAAATGGGACAAGGTCCTTGACTACGATTTCGAGAAGCCCGAGGTGAACTGGTTCGTCAACGGCAAGCTGAACGCATCCTATAACTGCCTGGACAGGTTCGTCAACACCCCGGTGAGGAACAAGGCAGCCCTCATCTGGGAGGCGGACGACGGAAGTTACAAGACCTATACCTACCAGCAGCTCTATCATGAGGTGAACAGGTTCGCCAACGTGCTGAAGAAGTACGGCGTTACAAAGGGTGACAGGGTGGGCATCTACCTCCCCATGATCCCTGAGCTGGTGATCGCCATGCTGGCCTGCGCCAGGATCGGCGCCATCCACAGCATCGTCTTCGGCGGTTTCAGCGCCCAGGCATTGAAGGACAGGATACAGGACTGCAAGGCTAAGCTCGTCGTCACCGCCGACAGGGGCGTGAGGGGCGGCAGGCTCGTGGCGCTGAAGACCAATGCCGACGACGCGCTCCAGGAGTGTCCTACTGTTGAGAAGGTGATCGTGGTCAAGAGGGCCGACGGCGCAGACATGGAGCCCAGCAGGGATCTCTGGTGGCACACTGAAATGGCCGCCGCCGATATTGCCAACTACTGCGAGCCCGAGTGGATGGACGCCGAGGACCCCCTCTTCATCCTCTACACCTCCGGCTCCACCGGCAAGCCCAAGGGAGTGCTCCATACAACAGGAGGGTATCTCCTCTTCACCAGCCTCACCTTCAAGTGGATCTTCGATTACCATGACGAGGACATCCATTTCTGCACCGCAGACATCGGCTGGGTCACCGGCCACAGCTACATCGTCTACGGTCCCATGAGCAACGGGGCCACGAGCCTCATGTTTGAGGGCGTGCCCACATACCCCAACCCCGGAAGGTTCTGGGAGATTTGCGACAAGCACAGGGTCAACATTTTCTACACCGCACCTACAGCCATCAGGGCACTTATGAGAGAGGGCGAGGAGTGGGTGACCAGTCACGACCTCTCCTCCCTGAGACTCCTCGGCACCGTGGGAGAGCCGATCAACCCCGAGGCATGGATGTGGTATCACACCCATGTGGGCAAGGAGAAGCTCCCCATCGTTGACACTTGGTGGCAGACAGAGACAGGAGGTATCCTCATCAGTCCCCTGCCTGGAGCCATGACCCTCAAGCCCGGATCAGCCAACAGGCCCTTCCCCGGCGTGGTTCCTTCCGTGGTGAACGAGAAGGGTGAGCCGGCAGGCACCAATGAAGGCGGCTATCTGGTCATCGACAAGCCCTGGCCCGGCATGATCAGGGGGACCTATGGCGACCCTGAGAACAAGAGGATGAAGGAGATCTACTTCTCCCGCTTTGCCGGAAAATACCTTACCGGAGACGGAGCGAGGGTGGACGAGGACGGCGATTACTGGCTTATGGGAAGGATTGATGATGTTATCAATATCTCAGGCCACAGGCTGGGGACCGCAGAGGTGGAGTCCGCCCTGGTGAGCCACGAGTCTGTTGCCGAGGCGGCTGTCGTCGGCTTCCCCCATGACATCAAGGGAGAGGGCATCTATGTCTATGTCACCCTCAAGGAAGGGTTTCAGGCCACCGACGAGCTGAAGAAGATTCTCGTGGGTCATGTGAGGGCGGTCATCGGCCCCATAGCCACACCGGACAAGCTCCAGTTTACCCCTGGTCTGCCCAAGACCAGGAGCGGCAAGATCATGAGGAGAATCCTCAGGAAGATCGCCCGCGGCGACGTGGACGATCTGGGCGACACCAGCACCCTGGCCGAGCCCGCAGTCGTGACCGACCTCGTGAAGGGCAAGCTGTAAGAATCCCGAAAAAAAGGGGGCCCTCGGGTCCCCTTTTTTATCTTTAAAATATCCTTGACATATAATATTTTTTGTTGCTATTATGTTGGGCAAATTTTTAACAGGAAGCGGGGTGATTACGGATGCCATCCGTGAAGGTAAAAGACAGCGAATCCTTCGAATCGGCACTCAGACATTTCAAGAAAAAGTGTGAGCGTGAAGGCATACTCTCTGAGATAAAAAAGAGAGAGCACTTCGAGAAGCCGAGCGTGAAGAAGAAAAAGAAGATTCTTGCCGCCCGTAAAAAGGCGACGAAGAAGATGCGATTTTCAGCCCGGTAATTCCGCGGTTTTTCTACAGACAATCCGGAGGCCTTGATATCCGCAATGATATCAAGGCCTCTTTTGTATCCTCCCTCCCTGCACGGCGCGTATTAACCGTTGAAAATTTAAGGAATATTCCTGTATCATTAAGGACTATGGCTGAAAATAAGGTTCAGAACTCAGGTCTTGAGAAGTTCAGAAAAGAAATAGACTCTATTGATGCGGAGATGCTTTCCCTGCTGAACAGGCGGGCGGAGCTGGCTATTGAGATCGCCCATGTCAAGAGGGAGGCGAGCCTCCGGTTCCATTCCCCTGAGAGGGAAAGGGCAATCCTGGAGAGGATCACCTCCCAGAACAAGGGGCCTTTCCCCAATGATGCCCTGCGGGTCATCCTGCGGGAGATTATCTCCGCTTCCCTTTCCCTGGAGGAGCCCCTCAAGGTGGCCTACTTCGGCCCTGAAGGGACATTCACCAACCTCGCTGCCCTCAGGCATTTCGGTTCTTCTGCGGAGTACCTCCCTGTCAAGAGCATCAAGGCGGTCTTTGATTCTGTTGAAGGGGGAAATGCCGCCTACGGCATTGTCCCGATTGAGAACTCAAATGAAGGGGCAGTAAGCTACACCCTTGATATGTTCATAGACTATGACCTCAAAATCGCTGCTGAGGTGATGCTGGAGGTCTCCCATAACCTCCTCTCAAAGTCAGGGGACAGGTCGAAGGTTCAGAAGATTTACTCTCACCCCCAGCCCACCGGCCAGTGCAGGCTCTGGCTTGAGGCCAACATGCCCGGGGTCCTTATCCTGGAGGCCACGAGCACTGCCAGGGCTGCTGAACTGGCGGCGGAGGATGAGACGGCAGCCGCTATTGCCAGCGAGCTTGCGGCGAGCAGATACGATCTCCAGTTCATAGAGAGACACATTGAGGACAACAGGAGCAACTACACCCGTTTCCTGGTGATCGCCAAGGACTCTCCCGCAAAGTCGGGCAAGGACAAGACTTCCATCCTTCTTTCCCTCAAGGACAGGCCGGGCGCGCTTTATGACGTTCTCCTCCCCTTCAAGAAGGAGAAGATAAACCTCACCAAGATTGAGTCCCGCCCGTCCAAGAAAAGGGCCTGGGAGTATATCTTCTTCATTGACACCTCCGGCCATATCGATGAGAAGAAACTGAAGAAGGTGCTTGATGATGTGGAGGAGAAATGCCTCTTCTTCAAGCACCTGGGTTCCTATCCCATGGATGAGCGGTCAGGGGAGGGGAAGGGGTGATCCGGCCACTGCCCTATGTGGGAGCAATCAAGCCCTATGTCCCCGGAAAGCCTGTCAGGGAACTTGAGAGGGATCTGGGGATACAGGGCAGTATAAAACTGGCATCCAACGAAAATCCCCTTGGCGCATCCCCTCTCGCCCTGGAGGCATTGAAAGAGGTTGAGCGTCATGAGCTGGGCCGCTATCCCGACGGGAGCGGCTACTACCTGAAGAATGCCCTCTCGGAGAGGCTCTCCCAGGGAGGGGTAAGGATATCCCCTGAGGAGCTCATCCTCGGCAACGGATCGAATGAGCTCCTGGACATAGCCGCACGGACATTTCTCGGACAGGGGGATGAGGCGGTGATGGCCGCTCCCTCCTTTGCGGTTTATTCCATGGCGGTGATGGCTGTTGGAGCAACCTCTGTCGTAGTCCCTCTCCGGGACTACCGGCATGACCTCAGGGCAATGGCCGATGCCGTCACGAGCAGAACCAGGATGGTCTTTATCGCCAATCCCAACAACCCCACAGGGACCATCAACAGCGGGGAAGAGTTCTCTCAGTTCATGGAACGGCTCCCTGATGGTGTCCTTGTGGTAGTGGATGAGGCCTATCTGGAATATGTCACCGACCCTGATTATCCTGACTCCCTGAGGTATCTCGCCGTGGGGAAGGACATCCTTGTGCTGAGGACCTTTTCCAAGGCTTACGGCCTGGCCGGTCTGAGGGTCGGGTACGGCATGGCAAAGAGGGAGATCCTGGCGGAGATGAACAAGATCAGGAACCCCTTCAACACAGGCACCCTTGCCCAGTGGGCCGCCATGCACGCATTGAATGACTCAGACCACCTGGATCGGACCCGCGAGGTGAACGAAGAGGGCAAGGCATTCCTCTATGAAGAGCTGACCGCCCTGGGGCTGGGATATGTCCCCACAGAGGCGAATTTTATCTATATGCCCCTTGATCGTGAGGCGGGCCCCCTCTATGAGGCCCTCCTGCGGAAGGGAGTTATCGTGAGGCCCATGGGACCCAGGGAGATCAGGGTCACCATAGGACTGCCCGATGAGAACAGGCGCTTCGTGGAAGCCCTGAAAGAGGTCTCTGGCCTTTGACCGGCCCTTACGGCGATTTTCAGAGAAAAATACCAATAACGCTTAATCTTTGGAGAGGGAGGGAACCATGGACATCATCGTGCTCAAACCGGAAACACCGGAGGAGGGTATCAGGCATATCCTTAAGAGGCTGGAGAGCAAGGGGCTGAAGGCGAACGTATCAACAGGGTCTGAGAGGACCATCATCGGTGTGATCGGCGACACCTCCAAGGTCACTGAGGAGGAAGAGGATTCCTTCAGGGCAATGGAGGAAGTGGAGAACGTGGTGAGGATTCTCAAGCCCTACAAGATGGCGAGCCGTGACTTCAGGAAGGAGAACACGGAGATCAACGTCAGGGGACAGATCATCGGCGGGAAGAAGATCCCTGTCATGGCCGGTCCCTGCGCTGTGGAGAACAGGTCTGTCCTTACGAGCATCGCCGAGAAGGTCAAAGAGGGCGGCGCTTCCTTCCTGAGGGGCGGAGCCTACAAGCCCAGGACATCTCCCTATTCTTTCCAGGGCCTCGGGGAAGAGGGGCTGAAGTACCTTGCAGAGGCGAGGGAAAAGACAGGTCTCCCGGTCATAACGGAGATCATGGACCCCAGGGACATTGACGTGATCGTTGAGTACACCGATATCATCCAGATCGGCGCACGGAACATGCAGAACTTCCGCCTCCTCCTTGAGGTGGGCTCTGTGGACAAGCCGGTCCTCCTCAAGAGGGGCCTCTCTGCAACGATCAAGGAATGGCTCATGTCTGCTGAGTACATCATGTCCAGGGGCAACCAGAATGTGATGCTCTGCGAGAGAGGGATCAGGACCTTTGAGACTGCAACACGGAACACCCTGGATCTCAGCGCAGTCCCTGTGCTGAAGCAGCTGACCCACCTGCCTGTTGTGGTTGACCCCAGCCATGGCGTCGGAAAGTGGGATCTCGTGGCGCCTATGGCCATGGCCTCTGTTGCAGCTGGGGCCGACGCCCTCATCATCGAGGTGCATACCAACCCCGCAGAGGCGCTTTCCGACGGAGAGCAGTCCCTGAGGCCCGAGGCCTTCGCCCAGTTGATGCAGGCGATGAAGCCCGTGGCCCATGCCGTGGGAAGGGATATATAAGGCAGGACGTGACTGATTTGGGCTCTCTTTTTTTTGAAAGAGTCGCTGTTATCGGTGTCGGGCTCTTAGGCGCCTCCTTTGCCTTGGCGGCAAAGGAGGGCCGGGTCTGCGGTCATCTGCGGGGGTACGGAAGATCGGAAGCGAACCTCATGCGGGCTCAGGAGAGGGGTATCATCAATGATTACTCCCTTAACCTCCAGGAAGCATGCGACGGCGCTGATCTCATTCTTCTTTCCACACCTGTGGGCTCCTTCAGGCCCATTGTCGAGGAGATCCGCAAGGGCCTCAGCAAGGGAGCTATCGTCACCGATGTGGGCAGTGTGAAGGGACAGCTGGTCTATGACCTGGAGGCGCTGATGCCCGAAGGAGTCCGGTATGTCGGCAGTCATCCCATTGCCGGGAGTCACAGGTCAGGGAGCGATGAAGCGCGGCCTGACCTCTACAGGAACTCTCGGTGCATTGTCACCCCTACTGAAACCTCCGACCAGGAGGCCAGGGAACGGATCATCTCCCTCTGGGAAAGGCTCGGCAGCCGGGTGGAGGTGATGAACCCCTTCAGGCATGACGAGATCTATGCCGCAGTCAGCCATCTCCCCCATCTCATTGCCTATGCCATGGTAAACACTGTGGGGGCAATAGACCAGTCCTATATCAGCTATGCAGGGCAGGGGTTCAAGGACTCCACCCGCATCGCCCTCAGCTCCCCTGAGATGTGGAGGGATATCTCCCTGCTCAACCGGGACAATCTCATCAGCTTCACCGGCATCTTCCGGGAGAACCTCGACAGGATCCTGAAGTGCATGGAAGAGGGAGACGGATCAGGGGTGGAGCGGGAGCTCAGGCAGGCGCAGGAATTGAGACAGAGGTTGCAATAAATGAAGATTACAAAGATCAATCAGGGCCTGAAGGGCGAGGTCGCCGTTCCCCCCGACAAGTCCATCTCCCACAGGGCTGTGATGTTCAGCTCCCTGGCAGCCGGAGAGAGCAGGGTGAGGAATTTTCTCAGGGCAGAAGACCCCCTGAGCACCATGCAGGCCTTCAGGCAGTTGGGCGTGGAGATTGAGGACTGCGGCCAGGAGGTCATTATACGCGGCAAA
>JBAZFD010000092.1:0-7398 GCA_041653575.1 Thermodesulfovibrionales bacterium | reverse complement strand
CTGACCGGCTGCCTGTCGATGATTCCGGGGGCTACGACGTCCACGATCCTGCTGGACTTTGCGTTGATCGGTCCCTTGCCGTCTATGGGCTGGCCGATGGCGTTAACGACCCTCCCCACCAGCTCATCACCGGCAGGGACGGACATGATCTTGCCGGTCCTCTTGACAACATCCCCTTCCTTGATCAGCGTGTCCTCGCCGAAGAGGACCGAACCGACCACCTCTTCTTCGAGGTTGAGGGCCATGCCGAAGACATTGTTGGGGAACTCAAGGAGCTCCGAGGCCATACAGTTGTCGAGCCCGTAGATCCTGGCGATGCCGTCACCAACGGAGGTGACTACACCAACCTCACTTACGTCTACCTTTTTTTCGAAGTCTGTAATCTGCTTTTTGAGATACTCGCTGATTTCTTCTGCCTTGATCTCCATGCAATCACCCCTTTATAAGCTTATCTCTCAAAAGACCTAACTGTCCCTTTATGCTCCCGTCGTAGAGAGTACTGCCGATTCTGATCTTCATGCCTCCGATAAGGGAGGGGTCAACGGTCAGATCAAGATCTATATCCCTGCCGGTAATCGCCTTCAGGGAAGTCTTCAGTGCTGCCAGATGCTCTTCCCCGAGGGGGACCGGTGCAGCCACCTGGGCCTGGACCCAGTTGCGCATTGAAAGGAAAGACTCTTCAATGGCTGCGACTATCTCTTCAAGGCTGCCGATTGCCTTTTCCTCAGCCAGATAGTCGATATACCGGGAGACCTTCTCCGTCATTCCCATCTTCCGGGAGAGGAACCCGAGAGTGCTCTTTCTTTCTGTCTGGGTAAACACAGGGCTTACCATAAGGCTCCTGAAAGAATCCGTTTCCTTCAGCATCCGGGAGACAGCCTTCATCTGGTCGATGGCAGCAGGTATTTCCTGCTGGTCTACGTGAAGCAAAAACTGTCTGGCATATTTCCTGATGCCCTTTACCTTCATCAGTTCTTCCCTCCCAGCAACTTAAGGGACTCCTGAAGGAGCCTCTCCTGATCTTCCTTGGTCAGCTTTCCTTTGATCTTTTCTTCAGCCAGGTCCATTGCCGCCTGGACCGCCTCAGCCTTGATTTCTTCCTTGGCCTTCTTCAGATCGAAATCAATATTCGTCTTTGCCTGCAGGAGGATCTTCTCCTTCAGCCGCTCTCCCTCTTCTACAAGCCTGTCTTTTTCCTTCTCACCGGACCGGCGTGCGGAAGAGATGATCTCTTCGAGCTCACTGTCCTTTACCTTGAGTCTTTCCTCAACCTCGGCGAGGGCCCTGGCTGCGAGTTCCTTCGCCTCCCGGGCCTCACTGATTGCCTTCTCGATCAGTTCCTTCCTCTGCTGGAGAAAGGCCTTCAGGGGCTTTGTAACGAAGACAGCGAGAATGATCACGAGGATGGCGAAGTTTACAAATCTCCAGACCCAGTCCATGGGAGAGCTTCCCTGTCCTCCCTCTTCAGCGGCTGAGACAACAGCAGGAAGAAGTGCCAGGGAGATAACGCAGCAGTGCAGCAGAGCCGCAGTGCGGAGATTATGATTTGATGATTTTTTCATGAACGTCTGTGTTTTGATTTCCGGATTCTGCATTCTGTTCTTCATGCCTTCACCAGCTTCGACACGATTTCTTCGGAGAACCGCTCCACATCGGCCTTCAGAGATGCCCTGGCCTTGTCCGCCTCAGCCTGGATCTCTTTGCGGGCCTTTTCCAGAATCTCCATGGCCTCTGCCTCGGCAGAAGAGAGGACCTGTTTCTGGCTGCTGAGACCCTCCTCCCTCAGGGAGTTGAAGACCTCTTTTGCGTTGAGCTTTGCAGACTTGAGCTCTGCGTTCATCCTGGCAACCGCCTCGTCCTTTTGGGAGGTAAGCTCTTTTGCCCGGTTCAGCGCGCCGGTTGTGGAATCCTCTCTTTCCTGGAAGAGCCGGGAGATGGGTTTGAAGAGGATTGCATTGAGGATGAAAAGAAGAACCAAAAAGTTTGCAAGAAGCACAAAGAACCAATAATTGAACTCTAACATCTCGTCACCTTCTCTGTTCTTAGAGTTTCAAAAACGATAAAAACATTACCACAGGCCTCCTTTTTTGTCAAGGTTGTGGCTCAGTAAAAACCTTTTTATGCAAGGCTTACTCCATGTCCCGGTGGATGGTGACAGGCGTGATCCTGTGTTTTTCCTCAAGGTGGCGGCTGATCTCGGATGCGATGGCCGGAGACCTGTGCCTTCCCCCTGTGCAGCCTATTCCGACGGAGAGGTAGGTCCTTCCCTCTCTGATGTAGTGGGGAATCACAAAATCCAGAAGGTCTGTCACACGGGAGAGAAATCCCTGGGTCACGTCGCTGGAAAGGACATATCGGGCGACCGGCTCATCGGTCCCTTTCATAGGACTGAGCTCAGGGACAAAGTAAGGGTTGGGAAGGAACCTGACATCGAAGACGATGTCCATATTCTGGGGTGGGCCGTATTTAAATCCGAAGGAGACGATGGAGACGTTCATTCCCGGGATGTCGCCTTTGTTCCCGTAGGCGGACATGATCAGCTGCCTCAGCTGGTGGGGAGAATAGGCGGAGGTGTCGATGATCCTGTCTGCTGCCTCTTTCATGACCGAAAGGAGGCGGATTTCTTCATCGATCGCCCTCTGGATATCCATCTTCCCGTCAATGGGGAGCATGGGGTGGGGCCGTCGTGTCTCCTTGTACCTCCTGACGATGATATCCTTCTCCGCCACAAGGAAGAGGATCTCGATGGAAAAGGTCTTTTTCAGGTGCGATATGGCAGGGAAGAGGTCGGAGATCAGTACCTTTCCCCTGATGTCGGCACTGATGCATATCTTGTTCGTCCTTACCGTGCCGATAGCAAAGAGGGCAGACCCTATAAGGGAGACAGGGAGGTTGTCTATGCAGAAATAGCCGCTGTCCTCAAGAGCCCTCAGGGCGACTGTTTTGCCTGCCCCTGAGAGCCCGCTGACAATAAGGACCCTTTCTCCCTGTGGTCTGTCCCCCTCTGCCATCGGATGACTACTTTGCGGGCTCTATGAGTCCGTAGTTGCCGTCCTTTCTCAGGTAAACCACGTTTATGTCATTGCTTGACTGGTTGGTAAAAATGAAGAAGTCCTTGTTCAGGAGCTCCATCTGGATGACTGCATCCTCAGGGGCCATGGGCTTCATGTCGAAGCTCTTTCTCTTTATGATCTGGGGCTCATCGGCGGCCCCTTCTGCTTCGGCTGCCTCAAGGGGTTTCTTGTCTCCCTTCCTGTAGGAGAGGAGCTTTTCCTTGTGCCTGACCACCTGCTTTTCCAGTTTCTCCACCACTTCGTCAATGGCTGAGTAAACCTCGCCGGTCACCTCTTCAGCCTGGATCATGGAACCGTTGACCTTCAGGAGGACTTCAGCCTTGTGCCTGTACTTCTCCACGCTCAGGGTCACCACAGCCTCGGTGATGTTGGACAGGTACTTGTCGAATCTCCCTATTTTTTCCTCGGCATAGCTTTTCAGCGCCGGTGTGATTTCAAGATGACGTCCGTTGACGATGATGTTCATTGTGCCTCCTATGAATAGTGATTTAGTCGTACTTCTTTCTCTGACTCTGTGATGGAATCCTCAGTTCTTCTCTGTATTTCGCCACCGTCCTCCTCGCAATGTCAATGTTTCTCTTCTTCAGAAGGTCCGCTATCATCTGATCGCTCATGGGCGCCCTGGGGTCCTCCCCGGCGATGAGCTCTTTGATCAGATCCTTGACGGATGTGGACGATATTGTACCATTTTCGGACTTGATCGCACTGCTGAAGAAAAACCTGAAGCTGAAGACGCCGTGGTTGCAGGCGAGATACTTGTTTGAGGTGACCCTGCTGATGGTGCTTTCGTGCATCCCCACATAGGATGCCACATCCTTGAGGTTGAGGGGCTTGAGGAGCTTGATTCCCTTTTCAAAGAAATCCTCCTGGAACCGCAGAATGCACTCAGAGACCTTGTAGATCGTCTTGTTCCTCTGGTCAAGGCTCTTGATCAGCTCCGTGGCCAGCCTCAGCTTCTCCCTGAGGAATTCCGTTTCCTCCTTGGAGAGGGAGTCCCTGTTTTTGAGGAGCCTCCGGTAGGTGCTGTTCAGCCTGAGCCGCGGCATTCCGTCGTCGTTGAGGCTGATCTGATATCCCTCTTCGTTTTTGATGATAAAAACATCAGGAACAACGTAACTGGTTTCCGTGCTGGAGAAACTCCTCCCCGGTCTCGGCTCAAGTCCCTCTACGATCTTCACCGCAGCCAGCACATCCTGAATCTCAATGCTGTACTGCCGGGCTATGGTTGAGTACTTTTTCTTCTGGAGATCCTCCATGTTGTGCATCACGATCCTCTCAGCCAGGCTCCCCCGGAGATCAAGAGAGGCGATCTGCATGAGGAGACATTCCCTGAGGCTCCGCGCCCCCACGCCTGAGGGATCAAACCCCTGGACAAGGGAGATTGCCTGTTTCACCGTTTCAGCGTCGGCGCCTACGGAAGAGGCGATTTCTTCATCAGTGGCACGCAGGTATCCGTCATCATCGAGGTTCCCTATCACCACCTCAGCCGCCTTCCTCACTTCATCATCAGCGGTGCAGAGCCTCAGCTGCCAGAGGAGATGGTCCGGGAGATCGGTCTTTTTCGAATAGAAGAGCTCGTATGACGGCTGCTCCTCGCTGTCTGCGGAGAAATACCCCAGGTCCCTGCCGTCGCTGCCCCTCTCATCGAAGTAGTCATCAACGCTGAAATTCAGGAGGTTTTCTATGGGGACTTCAGGCTCATCAAAGGATGGAGCGGGCTCCTCCATGGTGCGGTCTTCCTGCGCCTCAGGAGCCTCAGGCGCTTCAAGCATCTCTTCGAGAAAGGGATTTTCCATGAGTTCCTGGTTCAGGGACTGGGCCAGTTCCAGTTGAGGCATCTGCAGGAGTTTTATCGCCTGCTGGAGCTGGGGTGTGAGGATGAGCTTCTGAGAAACCTTGAGGTCTAATCTGCTTTCCAGTGCCATTAGAGTCTGAATCCCTCCCCCAGATATGCCTCCCTCACCGAGGGATCGTTCAC
Source organism: Thermodesulfovibrionales bacterium (assembly GCA_041653575.1). Lineage (GTDB taxonomy): Bacteria > Nitrospirota > Thermodesulfovibrionia > Thermodesulfovibrionales > Dissulfurispiraceae > JBAZFD01. The sequence continues at coordinate 2,346 of JBAZFD010000092.1, read as the reverse complement.
CAGCTGATCGGGACTCCCCTCTGCCATGACGGAGCCGTTGTTGATAATATAGGCCCTGTCTGTTATGGAAAGGGTCTCCCGCACGTTGTGGTCTGTAATGAGTATGCCCAGCCCCTTCTCCTTCAGGTAGGTGAGTATTTTTTTCAGCTCTATGATGGCGATGGGATCAATGCCTGCAAAGGGCTCATCAAAGAGCATGAAGGTGGGCTTCAGGGCGATGGCCCTGGCTATCTCAGCCCTCCTTCTCTCCCCGCCGGAAAGCCTGTAACCGTCCCTGTCCGCAAAGGAGCTGAGGTTGAACTCCTCTATGAGCCTCTCCACCTCGTCATTGATGGGGGGCTCGTCACCGGTCATCCGCGTGTCTCTCCTGTTGATCTCAAGAACGGCCTGTATATTCTGTCTTACCGTGAGCCTCCTGAATATGGACGGTTCCTGGGGCAGGTAGCCTATCCCCTTCCGCGCCCGCTGGTACATAGGGAGCATACCGATGTCTTCGTTGTCGAAGACCATAAGGCCGGTGTCAGGACGGATCATCCCCACGATCATATAGAATGTGGTGGTCTTCCCTGCGCCGTTGGGGCCCAGGAGACCGGCAACCTCTCCTGATCTCAGGAGGATATGGACATCCCTCACCACCTGCCTCTTGCCGTAGGACTTCGACAGGTCCTTTATCTCCAGGGTGTGGAGCATCTTATTTCCTGTCCTTGAGGAAGACCTTGCTGCTTTCCACGGTATACCGGTCCTCCCTGACGAAATAGGTCATCTTCGACCCCTTGACCACGTTGTCCCCGTCTGTTGCCACAGGTTCACCGGTGAAGATGACCCTCTCGGGGTCAGTGAGGTAGGTGGCAGCTTTGGAGGTGACGGATCTCTCTCCCTTGAGGAGTTTCACATGTCCGTCAGCGTCAATCCTTGTGATGCTGCTTCCCTTCTCCCCGGAATAGTGGACCATCATCCTGTCCGATGTGATCGTCATATCTCCCTTTTTAGCGGTGACTGAGCCTTCAAAGAGGGCTGTCCTTGCCTTGTTGTCCGCTGTGAGGGTCTGGGAGGTGATGACTGTGGGTTCTTTTTCTTCTTTTTCAGCCGACCATGAAGGGGCTGCGCAGAAGAGGAGACCGGGGATTAAGATGGAGATTGCCAGGCCGGTGAGGCCTGATCTGTAATGCCGGAGATTATTGACCATTAAATACCGCCTTTACATTGCCGCTCAGTTTTGCCTTCTCTGATGTTGCCTCCAGTCCTGTGCCCTGGACGGAGAATTTCTCTCCCTCAATGGTCACCTTTTCCGAAGAGGTGAGCTCCTTTGTGGAGGCATCCCAAAGCACGGAGGAGGCGTCTATCCTGTAGGTGTCGGTGGAGGCCCTGATTGCGCCCTCTACCCTGAGGCTTTTGTCTTTTATGTTGTAAACCCCGCTGTTGGAACGGAGAGTGAGTCCCTTGTCAGGGAGGAGCATGGTGAGGTCTGTGAGCCTGACGTTGGAATTGCTGATGAATACCGCCTTCCGGGCATTGACCACGAAACTGACTGCGCCTTCCTTTCTCTGCTTGATTGAGACATCTTCCATGAAGGGATAGGCGCCGACCGTCACCCTGGTCAGGGGGCCTTTATCCATGGTGAGATAGGATACCAGGCCGCCTGCAATAAGGCTTACGACAAGGAAGATAGGGAGAACGATCCTCTTCTTCATGATTAAAATTTTACCACAGCCCAAGAAAGCTGTAAAGGCAAATTACATGCCAGTACAGAGTGATGCGCCACAGGGGATTCATTGAGCATTCGATATCCTATTCCCCCTCACCCTTGCCCTCTCCCTCAAGGGGAGAGGGGAGAGTTACAGTTTCCCTCCCTTGAGGGGAGGGATGAAGGGAGGGTGAAGCCCTTAAATGCTCTATAATCCCTACCGGCCTTTCAGGAGCGCCTCTCTCATGACATCTACCGGGGGCTTGATCCCTGTCCAGGTCTCTGATGCAAAGATCCCCTGCCAGAGGAGCATCCCCATGCCGTTTACGGTCTTGCAGCCCTTTGCCGCAGCATCCCTGAGGAGGGGGGTCTCCTTGTAGATGAGGTCGCAGACCACCTGCCTCTCCTCTATGAGGGCGGTGTCGACAGGAGCAGGGTCCTCTTTCTTCAGGCCCAGGGGGGTGGCGTTGATGATGATGTCCATGGAGGAGATGAAGCCCTTGTCCTTCATGGATGCAGGGTCAGCGAGTGAGGCATTCCCTTTGATGGTGTTGAGGTGGTCTCTCAGGACCCCGGCCTTTGCCGTATCCACGTCAAAGAGGAAGATCTCTGAGGCCTCCCGGCAGAGGTAGTACCCGATGGCACGTGAGGCCCCTCCTGTG
>JBAZFD010000091.1:0-7440 GCA_041653575.1 Thermodesulfovibrionales bacterium | reverse complement strand
CCAAAAAAAACCCTTTGCACAATAGAGGGTTTCAGACTTTTTCAGGCTCCCGGGCCGCAGGGGCTTTTCCCCTCCTCATATAGATCAGGTACTCCACGTTTCCCTTCTGTCCGAGGATGGGAGAGGTGATAATCCCGAGTGTCTCAAGCCCCAGGGACTCCAGCTCCTCTTTCACCCTCTCCACAGCTGCCTGCCTCTTCCCCTCATCCCTGACAATCCCGCCCTTGCCCACCTCGCCCTTGCCCACCTCGAACTGGGGCTTGATGAGGGCCACGAGCTCCCCCTCCGGTTTCAGGAACTCCAGGACCCTGGGAACAACCTTTGCAAGGGAGATGAAGGAGACGTCAATAACCGCAAGGTCTATGACATCGGGTATCTGCTCCCTCTCCATGTGCCTGATGTTCTTTCTCTCCATGAGGACCACCCGGGAGTCCTGCCTCAGCTTCCAGGCGAGCTGGCCGTAGCCCACATCAATGCAGTAGACCTTCCGTGCGCCCTTCTGGAGCATACAGTCCGTGAACCCACCGGTGGATGCGCCCACGTCCATGGCGGTCCTCCCCTCAAGCTCTATATGGAACTCCTTGACCGCAGCCTCAAGCTTGAGCCCCCCCCTGCTCACATAGGGGATATCCTCCCCCCTCACCTCAATGGCCGCGTTGCTGTCAACCATGCTCCCTGCCTTTGAGACCGGAAGCCCTGCAACAAAGACCTTCCCCTCCATAATCAGAGCTGCTGCTCTCTCCCGGCTCGGTATCAGGCCCTTGTCCACGAGGGCCTTGTCAATACGGATTTTCACGATGTCTTCCTCACTTTCACCTCAACGGAATGATACCCCTTTGCCCCTGCCGGGAAGGTGGTCCCCAGGAGACTCCTGATAATACCGGCTGACTCCTGCAGCCTCCCCTCTCTGTCTACCCCCCTCACCGAGAGAGTATAGCTCCCCTCCTTCGGCGGCTTCCAGTCATACCGCCAGAGAGTCCATGCCCACGGCGAGAGGGGTTGCTTCAGTTCTGCGTCGTGCCATGTCTTTTCTCCATCCCATGAGACCTGGACCCTTCTGATCCCGTACCTCCCTGCAAAGGCGACCCCGCCTAAGACATAGGGAGCAAGGGGGATGGTCTTTCCCTCCATGGGCATGAGGATCTGGGACTTGATGGGGATGACCGCTTCGTCGGACCATCCCTGCTTCTCCCAGTACCCCTTGAAGTCGTAGTTCACCAGCTCTATCCGCGAAAGCCACTTCACATTCTTCATCCCGTAGATGCCCGGAACAATCACCCTCAGGGGATAGCCGTGCCGGGCAGGAAGAGGCTCTCCGTTCATCCTCCAGGCCAGGAAGACATAAGGCGCAAGGGAAAGGTTGTAGGGAATGCTGTCTGAGTAGCCGTCCTCTGCATGAAAGGCGGTCTTGATAATCCCGGCCCTCGGCCCCGCCATATCAATGATTTTTTTCAGGCTCACCCCCTCCCAGAGGGCGTTCCCTATGGCGCTGCCACCCACAGGGTTCCCGATACACTCAAGGGTCACATACTCCTTCATGTCCAGCATCCCATCGAGCTCCTTCATGGAGAGGCTGAGGGGCCGCTCAACCAGTCCGTCAACACGAAGCCTGAACCTGCCTGAGGAGATGGCAGGCACGTTATCGGAATAGCTGGTGATGTAAAACTCCTCGTTGGGCGTAATCTCCTTCGCCGTGAATCCCTTGAAGTTCACCGTACCCTTCATGGCAGCCACGTGCTCTGTGCCCTTAGCAGCCTCAGCGAGGGCTGTGCCCATCGTCCTGTCTCCCAGTCCGAAACCTGCGGCGCCGAGGCCAAGAATCTTCAGGATCTCTCTCCGAAGCAGCTTCATCCTCTCCTCCTTCCCCCCTTCCGGGGGCTGTAATAAAACCGGACCCGCTTTTCAGGTTCCATCTCGGAGAGGTAGAGGGCATGAGGGTCCAGTTCCTCAGGGTACAGTATATAATACCCTCGTCCTCCCATCTCCGGGGTGATGTCCTCACCTTTTGGGGATGACAGAGAGCTTCCTGATTCTTTCATTCATCCTCTCTGTGCCTCACACAGCATCTCCTGAATGACCTCTTTTTGATCCAGTCCTTTCTTTCAACAATAGCACAGGACAGGAGGAGGATAAAGATGGAGGAGACGGAAGGATAATTTCTCAGGAGAGAAGGCAGGTGGAGCTCCGGTTCATAGCCCCGGAGGACAGACCCGTTTGGGGAAGGGCAGAGTCAGCAGCCACCGGCGCAGCCGGTGGCTTGATTCGGCAAGGCGGACACCTGAGCGGGTGCTGGAAATACAGCCTGCTGTCCTGCTACGTCCTGTATTCGGCGTTTATCTTGATGTACTCCTCGGTGAGGTCGCAGGTGAGGACCTTTGCCGAGCCTTTTCCGAGGTGGAGGTCAACGATGAGCTTTACCTCGGTGGTCTTCATCGCCTCGTTCGCCTCTTCATCCCTGCCTGTAGCCAAACCTTTGCTCACGGTCTTCACGCCGTTGATGGAGATTTCCACCTTTTCCTCTTTCATGCTGATCCCCGCGCGGCCCAGGGCTCCCATGATCCTGCCCCAGTTGGAGTCATTGCCGTAGATGGCGGTCTTCACCAGGAGGGAGTTGGAGATGGTCATGGCTGCCTTGTGGGCGTCCTTCTCGGTCTTTGCGCCCTTCACCTCCACATCAACAACTTTCGTGGCGCCTTCACCGTCCCTGACGATCATCTTTCCCAGCTCGTAGGTGATCTCAGCGAGGGCCTGGGTAAAGGACTTGAAGGCCTGCGACCTTTCGGTGATCAGGGTGTTGCCTGCCATGCCGTTAGCCATGGCCAGGACGGTGTCGTTGGTGGACATGTCACCGTCAACGGTGATCCTGTTGAAGGACTTCATGACAGCCTCCTTCAGGGCGGCCTTGAGGGCAGTGGCCTCAATTCTGGCGTCGGTCATGATAAAGCAGAGCATGGTGGCCATGTTCGGGCAGATCATCCCTGCGCCCTTGCAGGCAGCAGTGATGGTGACCTCTTTTCCCCTCACATCAATGGTCCTGCTCATGAGCTTCGGGAAGGTGTCTGTTGTCATGATGGCAGCTGCCAGATCGTGGACAGTGGCCTTGCCCTTCTCATCAACGAGCAGGGGAGATTTCTGCCTGACCCTTTCCATGGGCATGGGCGTGCCGATGACGCCTGTGGAACAGACATTGACCATCTGGGGGCTGATGCCCAAGCCGTTTGCCACGAGCTCTGTCATCTCTTTTGCGTCCTTCATCCCCTGGTCGCCTGTGCAGGCATTGGCATTGCCGCTGTTGATGACGATCGCCTGGCCCTTGCCCTTCCGGAGCCTCTGCATCCCCAGCCTGACAGGGGCCGCCTTCACCTTGGAGGTGGTGAACATGCCCGCCATAACCGCTTCCTGCTCGGAGTAAATAAGTGCAAGGTCCTTCCTGCCCGGCTTCTTGATCGCCGCCTCGACCGCTGAAAAGAGAAATCCCTTTGGTGTGAGAATATCCATCGTTTTCACCTCATTAGATGTGGGAAGACAGGGGCAGCCGCCTTTCGGCACGCTTGAAACTACCTTTAACCCTGTTCATGGGTATACTGTTTGCAATCCTTGCTCTCGGTTCAAAGGACCGGGCAAGGCGTTACTTGCCCTTATGCCATAGACCCGTGACAACCGCGCCGAAAGGCGACTGCCCCTGTCTTTTATTCCAATTGCTATCCAGAAATGCTCAAGGAGGGGGATGCTGCTGTCTGGAGCTTTGTTGCAACACCGCTAAGCATTTCCTGATGCATCTCTGTAACCACAATGAGCCAGTCCCAAAAAACATTTGTGGATGAATCAGGAAATAAAAAATTAATTATTGTTGCAGTTCAAAGGTTCAGACAGCAGCGTCCCCCTCCTTCTACCGCACAAACAAACTACGGAAAGAGCGCCGGGGTCTTGAGTCCTGTTGTCTCATCAAGACCCATGAGGATGTTCATGTTCTGCACCGCCTGTCCTGACGCGCCCTTTACCAGGTTGTCTATAGTGGAGACGATGATGAGGGTCTTCGTCCTCTTGTTCACCTTTATCCCGATATGGCAGTTGTTGGAGCCCCTCACATTCTTCGCATTAGGGTATGCCCCCTCATCAAGCAGATGGACAAAGGCCTCTGAGTCATAATACCTGTTATAAAGAGCAAGAATATCGGAGGTCTCCATATCCCTTGTCATCCTGCCGTAGATCGTGGAGACAATCCCCCTGTCTATGGGGAGGAGGTGAGGAGTGAAGTCTATGGTGATCTCCTTCCCGACTATTCCTGAAAGCTCCTGTTCGATCTCCGGGGTGTGGCGGTGGACACCGACACCGTAGGCCTTGAACCCCTCGTTCACCTCGCAATAAGAAAATCCTACATCAGACTTTCTCCCTGCTCCGGAGGTCCCTGACTTGGAGTCCGCAATGATCCCTGCGGGATCAACCAGCCCCTCCTTCAGGGCAGGAAAGAGGCCCAGTATCACGCTGGTGGGATAGCAACCGGGGTTTGCAATGAGCTGTGCGCCCCTGATCTCCTCCCTGTGAAGCTCCGGGAGTCCGTAGACCGCCTGGGCAAGGGTCTCCTTGTAGTTGTGATCGGTCTTGTACCACTGCTCATACACAGAGGCATCGGAGATCCGGTAGTCAGCAGAGAGGTCTATTACCTTCTTTCCGTTGCGGAAGAAGTAGTCCACCGCCTCCTGGGATGCGCCGTGGGGCAGGGCCATGAAAAAGATATCCGCCTTCTCCAGGAGCTTCTCTTTCTCCAGGGGCTCGTAGACAAAATCCCTGTACTCCCTGAGATGGGGGAAGAGATCCGTCACCTTCCTGCCTGCCGACCTCTCCGCAGTCACCGCCGTTATCTCCGCCACAGGATGCCCCGACAAGATCCTCAGGAGCTCCGCGCCTGTATACCCGCTTCCGCCGCAGATCGCTATCCGCATAGTCTCCTCCAATAATAACAAAGCCCGTTCAGAGAACGGGCTTTGCGGTATCCGGTTAGTAATTGAATATATGAAAGGGTATTTATCTCTTGGAGAACTGGAACCTGGCCCTTGCGCCTTTCTGTCCGAACTTCTTTCTTTCCACTTCCCTGGGGTCCCTGGTAAGGAGGCCTTCCTTCTTGAGGCGGGACTTCATGTCCGCATCGGCCACTACAAGTGCCCTGGCGATGCCGTGCCTCACTGCGCCTGCCTGGCCGCTGAGTCCGCCGCCGTCAACGCTGACAACGATATCGTATTTTCCGGTCACGCCTGCAATCTGGAGGGGCTGCCTGATGATCATCCGCAGGGTCTCCCTGGGGAAATAGTTATCAACATCCTTATCGTTCACGGTGATGGCGCCCTTTCCGGGGAGCAGCTTCACCTGTGCCACTGACCTCTTTCTTCTGCCTACTGCGATATACTGTAATGCAGCCATGTGTATAACTCCTTACTTTGCAAGCGCTATGGTTTCGGGTTTCTGGGCCTGATGGCCGTGCTCAGAGCCGCTGTATACCTTCAGCTTTGTGATCATGGCCCTTCCGAGCCTGTTCTTGGGGAGCATTCCCCAGACGGCGTCCCATATCACCTTCTCAGGCTCTTTCTCCATCCTCTCCTTGAGGGACTTCTCGGTTATGCTGCCGATGTATCCGGAGTGGCTGTAGTATTTCTTGTCAATGAGCTTGTTCCCTGTAACCTTTACCTTGTCGGCATTGATGACGATCATGAAGTCACCGGTGTCCACATTGGGCGTAAAGGTAGGTTTATGCTTCCCGCGCAGATAGGTTGCTATCTTGGTGGCCATCCTGCCCAGGATCTGATCCTTTGCATCAACAACGTACCATTTACGGTTGATGTCTTCCTTTTTTGCAAACTGTGTCTTCATCTCAACACCTTCCCTTTATGGAATTCCTCAAAAAAATTTATTGAGTTCTCAGCAGTTACTGTGTCATACCTCAAACAACGCAGCACTGCCCCTTTTTAAAAATAGAAGTATAAGATACTGGAAAAGAGAGCTGTTTGTCAACTGTCCCTGCCTGCTGATATACTGAATAATATTCCGGCATCATACCATCCTCAGAGGAGAAAACAGGTGAAGCCCAGAGTTGCCCTTACCATAGCAGGATCAGACCCCTCCGGGGGGGCGGGACTTCAGGCTGACATCAGGGTCTTTGCCCGTTGCGGGGTCTATGGCCTCTCAGCGGTGTCGGCCCTCACAGCCCAGAACAGCTTTGAGGTGAAGGACATCCTCCCTGTTGAGGGGAGATTTATAGAGGAGCAGCTTAACACCATCATCAGCGACATCAGGCCCGATGCGCTCAAGACAGGGATGCTCTTCTCCGGTGACTGCATCAGTGCCGTGGCAAAGATCGTAAAGGGGTTTGAACTGGAAAACCTTGTCATAGACCCGGTAACCGTTTCCTCCACAGGCAGGAGCCTCCTGGAAGATTCTGCCCTGAACCTCCTCGTAAGAGAGCTCTTCCCCCTCGCAAGGGTCATAACACCCAACATCTATGAGGCCTCAGCCATCTCAGGCGTCACCATAGAAGATGAGAAGGGGATGGAGGCAGCGGCCATGAGGCTGAAGGAACTGGGGCCTGAGGCGGTCATCATCACAGGCGGCCATTTTCCTGGAACAGCACGGGGGGCGGAGACCCTGGAACTCATCTGGGACGGCAATTCCTTCCACCGTATTCGCGGCAAGAAGATGCCCGGAGAGTATCACGGAACAGGCTGCGCCTACTCGGCAGCATTGACAGCCGGACTGGCAAAGGGAGTTTCCTTTTTTGAATCTGCAAAGAGGGCAAAGGAATTCGTAGACTCAGCCATCCACCATGCCTACAGGATCGGCAAAGGCATGTCCCTCCTGAATTTCGGGGAATGAGCAAGGTAAAGACCGTCTTTCAGTGCCAGGCCTGCGGATACATGAGCGCCAAGTGGCTCGGAAAGTGTCCCGACTGCGGCGGCTGGAACAGCTTCTCTGAAGAACGGCAATCCCCCAAGACCCTGAGATCCATCGGGGGACCCGGGAGTTCACAGCCCCTTCCCCTCAACGCCATTACAGGAGGCAAGGAGAAGAGGACAGCTTTGGGGATCGGCGAGCTGGACAGGGTCCTCGGCGGGGGACTGGTCAGGGGCGCCATGGTGCTCATCGGCGGCGACCCCGGCATCGGCAAATCCACCCTCATCCTCCAAGCTGTATCGCGCATAGCGGAAAAGGGAGGCTCTGTCCTCTACGTCTCGGGTGAGGAGTCGCCTGAGCAGATAAAGCTGCGGGCCGAAAGGCTCTCCATCAACTCAGGGGAGATCATACTCCTTTCAGAAACGGTGGTGGAGAATGTCATCGCAAACGCCAAAGAGCTGAAGCCCACAGCCCTGGTGGTGGACTCCATCCAGACCATCTACACCGATGAACTCTCCTCAGCCCCAGGCTCGGTCGGACAGATCAGGGAATCCGCTG
>JBAZFD010000090.1:2823-7483 GCA_041653575.1 Thermodesulfovibrionales bacterium | reverse complement strand
GGGTCGAGGTTTATCCGGTATTTCTCCTCAAGACTCTCCCATCCGGTTGTTTTTTCCATATCTCCCACATTGAGGTCTGAGCTGAAGGCATCAGGAAGGGGATCGCCGTAGGTGGCCAGTATTCGCACCGCCGGATCGTCAATGAGGAACTGTGAGGGCCACCAGGCGTGGAAGACTGGTGAGGCGTGAATATCATTCCATAGGGGATGGTCATTCAGGTTCAGATTTATCCTGCCGCTGAAGCTGGGGACCCTCTGCTTTGTCGGCATCCTCTTCACGCTCACGAGCCCGAGTCCGTCCTGGGTTGACAGCCCTGCGCCGCCGCAGAAACCGAGATAGCTTCCCCCTTCGGAGACAAACCGCCTGATCTCAGCCGCGCCTTCTTCTCCCAGCGCCTTGAGCTTGTTCGATGCCCAGCCGCCGGGCACAAAGAGGAGGCGGCAGTCCCTGAGGCGGCCCTGCCTGATCTCTTCAGCAGTGATAACACCAAAGGGGATTCCGGAGGCCTTCAGTGCCCTGAAGGCCATGATACCCCAGAGAAAGGACTCATCCCAGAGGAGGGCTGCCTCAGAGGCTGAACTTCCGCTCATATCCCCTCGGGGTGATCATCCATCCTTCCCAGGTGAAGGTCTGGGAGTTGCCGATGATCACCGTTGTCTGCATGTCTATCTCATGGTCGAGCATCTCCCTGAGGTTCGTTACCACGACGGATTCATTCTCCCTCATCGCTCCCTTCACGATCCCCACCGGGGTTTCAGGCGCCCTGTGCTCCATGATGATCTCCCTGGCCCGGACGATCTGCTCCTGCCTTCCCATGCTCCTGGGGTTGTAGAGGGCAATGACGAAGTCGGCAGAGGCGGCTGCATGAAGCCTCTTTTCTATGAGCTCCCAGGGGGTGAGCCTGTCTGAGAGGCTGATGGAGGCAAAGTCGTGCATGAGCGGTGCCCCGAGCCGCGATGCGCAGGCATTGAGGGCGGAGATGCCGGGGATCACTTCAACAGCAGGGGCCAGGGTCCGGGGGCCAGGGTCCGGTTCTTTTCCAGGCCCCAGGCCCCTTGCCCCTTGCCCCTTAAGGATTTCAAACACCAGTCCGGCCATGGCGTAGATGCCGGGGTCTCCGCCGCTGATGAGTGAGACGGTCTTGCCCTCTCCGGCAAGTTCGACCGCCTTCCTGCACCGGTCCACCTCCTGGGTCATGCCGGTGGAGAGGACCTCCTTCCCTTCGATCAGGGGTTGAATGAGCTCCAGGTAAGTCCCGTAGCCGACAATGATATCAGACTTCCTTATTGCCTCCTGGGCATAGGGGGTGATGTGAGCCGGGGAGCCAGGCCCCGTACCGACGATATAGATCATGTTCTCTCTCTTCCTTCCTGTATGATTACGATGATGGGGCGCTGTCCCTGAGGGCTACTGCCACGGTGACGTTGCCTGATTTTACCTTCGGGATAAGGAGCTGCCCTTTCCCTGAGGCAAGAATGGCTGCCGGCTCGGAGACAGCGTATGCGCCAGTGGCCCTGAAGACAGTGTCTGATCGTTCCATCCCTTCCACGGAGTTCAGCTCTTCAGGGGGGAAGGTGATGAGGCTGAAGCTGTTCCTTTCTGCAAAGCTCCTGAGGCCGGGCTCATTTCCTTTTTTGTCCACTGTTGCCAGGGAGTCTATGGCTGCGAAGGCAAAATGGTTGTCGTTCAATGCCTTTCTGACTACCTCTTCGATCTCCTTGCCCGAGGTTCCGCTGTTGCAGCCTATGCCGACGACCAGGTCTCTGGGCCTGAGGTAGAGCCGCCCGTCTCCGCCGGGGAGGCGCGTACTGCGGCTGACGATCACATCAGCCTCTTCCGTGCCTTCCACAGCAATGAACTCTTCAGGAAGATCATACCTGCCTTCCATGTATATCTTCAATACCCCCTTGTTGATGAACCGGGTCATTACTTTGGGCAGGAGTCCCCAGTCATCGATGACAAGCCGGTTTTCTTCTGCCCAGAGGTCCAGGGAGGGGAGGCCGTTGATGTCGGAGGATGTGGTGATTACCGCATGGGAGTAAGGAGGCGATATGGTCCCCTTTTCTACGTTGAGGTAATGGGCGATCTTCTGGGAAAGCTCATTGGCTCCTCCCAGGTGTCCGCTCAGGAGGCTGATGGCGAATCTGCCCCTTTCATCGAGGACCACCACTGCGGGGTCAGCCTTCTTGCTCTTCAGCAGCGGTGCGATGCTCCTTACCACAATGCCTGTTGCCATGATGAATATGAGGTTCTTGTGCCTTTCCCATATTTCAGTCAGAGAGTGGGGAATGAACCGCATGATATGGGCGTCAGGGTAAAGCCCTTTCAGCCTCTCAGCCAGGGTGAGTCCGGTGTCTGTGATGTACAGAATGGCAGTGGGCATATGGTTATCTCCCAAAAAAAGTGTTTCCCTATTATACCCTAAAGCATTGATATTATGGGATTATCCCTAAAGTTATAAGTAGCAGCTCACTGAATAGTCATCCCTCTTGCCTGAGAAAAGGATATGGTCAGGCCGGGGGACAAGCGGTAGATTGGTGGGTATTAAGAACCTTGAACTGAAACGATGATTATGTCTTGGACAGGGTGAAACTGAAGGTGCTCCCCCTGCCCGGTGTGCTTTCTGCCCAGAGTTTGCCGCCGTGGGCCTCTACAATGGTCTTCGCAATGGAAAGGCCGAGGCCTGATCCCTTTGTGTCCCTGGTGGCGCGGTAGAAGGCGTCGAATATATAGGGCAGGTGCTCAGCGGATATGCCTATGCCCTTGTCCGCAACCTCGACGAGGACCTCTGTGCCTTCATCGGAGAGTTTTATGGCGACTGTGCCCCCCTGGTCCGAGTATTTGATGGCATTGTCTATGAGGTTGGCAATGACCCTTCCCATCAGCATCGCGTCGGCGGGGAGGGGCGGAAGGGCTGTTTCAGGTTTTACAAAGGAGATGCTGAGATTCTTTTTGTCCGCTTCCACCTCAGCCGCCTCTATATGTTTCCTGAGGGCTGTCTCTATGTCGTAGGGCAACAGAACCGGTTTGTATTCCGTTGTTTCAAAACGCGAGAATTCCAGGAAGTCGGCTATCATTTCCTGCACCTTGTTGAGCTCTTCCATGACGAGCAGGCAGTAGTCTTTCTGTTCATCAGTCATGGGGCCTGCCTTGCCTTTCAGCAGACGCTGTATGAACCCCGATGATATGATGACCGGGTTTTTCATGTCATGGGCGAACATGGACAGGAGGCTCTGTCGTTCCCTCTCCAGCTTCTTGAGTTCAGTGATATCCCTGAAAAGCTCAATCCCGCCGATGAAATCTCCCTTTTCGTCGAAAAAGGGGGAGACCGTTACCGAGATCGTGACTATGTCCCCGCCTTTTTTCTCCATCGTTGTTTCAGTCGCCACGGTCTGTTCATGCCTGTTCAGGACATAGGTGAAAAGCGGGCAGACATCCCTGTCTGAAGCGCCGTGAATTATCTGGAGGTGGGATTTCCCGATCACCTCTTCCCGCGAATAGCCGGTCATCCTCTCGGCTGCTGCGTTGAAATCAATGATTATCCCGTCTTTATCAACGATGGAGAAGCCCACGGGGATGCTTTCCTTGATGATCTCATAGAGCTGATGCTTATCCATACTGACATTGTACGACAATACAGGTTGAAAGACAAAACAATGCTCCATCGCCGCCGGAGGAGAATCAGGTATAATGGTCCTTGCAGTTGCATCCCGGAAAATGAACGATCAGCCCTCTGTTGGAGGAAGGCCATGGACGATGAGAAAGAGCGCGAGCCTGTCGAGTTTCCCATCAACGGAATACTGGACCTCCACACCTTTCATCCCCGCGATCTGAAAGACCTCCTTCCCCTTTACCTTGAGGAATGCAGGGAGAGGGGCATCCTTGAAGTCCGAATCATCCACGGCAAGGGGACCGGCAGCCTCAGGGAGATGGTACACGCCATCCTCAGGCGGCTTCCCTGTGTCTCTTCTTTTAAGTTAGCCGGTGGGGAAGCGGGAGGCTGGGGGGCAACGCTGGTGGAGCTGAACCGGTCTTGATTTAGGGAAACAGCTCTGCTATAGTGTTGGGCTGGCTGTTTTTCAGCCCTGATCTATGAGCAGTGAGGAGGAAGCAGTGAGGATTTCGGGAATGGTTTCAGTCTTTGCATTGACTCTGCTGGTTTGTGGAAATGTCTTTGCCGTTGAGACTGACACGGACAAGGTGAGGGCTGCCGCTGATGAGTTTTTAAGCAGCGTGCCGAAAACAGGATATCTCCTCTCGGCGGACGAGCTCACCGAGAGAATGAAGTCAGGGAAGAAGGACTTTGTGATCGTGGACGTGAGGGAGGCTGAAGAGAAGTACAAGGCCGGTCACATCCCCGGCTCAATCTTCATCAAGTTCACCGACATCGCAAAGCCAGAGAACCTGGCTAAACTCGACAAGGCCAAGGACATCATCGTCTACTGCAACACCGGCCACGAGGAGAACAAGGCACTCGCGGCCCTGAGGATGCTCGGATACAAGGCATTCGGCCTCAAGTTCGGGTACATGTCCTGGAAGAAGGAGAAACCCACGGAGATGACCCTGAAGGCGATCGAAAACGCCGAGGCAAAGAACTATCCCGTGGAGTAGTGCCGCAGCATAAGGATCTGCAAGCCCCGAGGGAATCTCCCCCGGGGCT
>JBAZFD010000090.1:0-2813 GCA_041653575.1 Thermodesulfovibrionales bacterium | reverse complement strand
CTCTCGGACTGTATTTGGCAGGCCAGTGTTCAAGGCTCACCAGAAAACGGGAATGCTCTCTCCTTGAGAGGGATCTGCTTTTATTGCTGAAAGGAGGCCGGCGTTTTCTCTGTCCGCTCAAGCTGGCAGTCTTCACGTCTGATTTTTTTATGAAGTGGTTAAACCATCGGCTTATCGGATTTGCTGTTCCCTTTATCATAACCGGGGATGTCTGGCTCTCCGTTGCGTCCTCAGTCTTTTCCACGATTCCTGACTCGATTGAGACTCTGGGAGGCCGCCCGCACAGATATAAGGGGCTTATGAAGCACCGAGGTGCGTCGCATCATCCCATAACCTGGATAGGGATTTTTTTTCTTGCCTGGGCAGGCTACTCCTCCTTCGTAAGGCCCCTGATTGCATCTCTTTCCCTGGCGAAGTTCGGCGCCACAGTGTTCACCAGTTTCCTATGGGGCGTCTCCCTTCACCTTGTCTGCGACCTGCTCACAAAAAACGGCCTGCCTCTTTCCTTCAACGGGAACAGAAGAGCCTCTGTTTCTTCCTTGCGGACAGGGAGCGTGACTGAGTACGTTATTGCACTGGCCCTCTTCTCTTTTTCGATCTGGATGAGACTGGGGAGGAAATTGCTGTAAAGCCTACAGTCAAGGCAGATTCCTTTGCTCTCCCTTTATGTCAGAGGCCTTTCTGTGTCTTGAAATCCTTCAGGATAGCCGCTTGAATGGCTCCGGTATCAGGGAGCGCCTTTGCCTGCCAGCGGATGACTGGAATCCCGGCAGAGTCCAACGCCTTGTTCTTCTTTGCGTCTGCTACCTGCCGGTCCTCTCTTTGATGAGTGGAGTCGTCAAGCTCGACAACAGCTACAACGCTTGAATCCTTGTTGCAGACAACAAAGTCAGCGCTCATGCGGTTGATGCGGTTATACCAGGCCTGGTAACTATTGCCCTTCTTCACTCCGAGCAGGCGAGAAAGTTGCACCTGGGAGAGGATGATGTGATTGGGCAGGGCCTGAAGAAGACGGAAATAAAGGACCTGCTCAGGCTGTGAAAGAACCTTCTTCGCATAAAACGGCCAGACCTCGCCTGTAACTCCGCCTCGCCTTTTCTTCAGAACAACCAGAACGGCCATGACAGCCACAACAATCAACAGCAGGAATATCAGATCCATTTTGTTGCTCCTTTTCTTCCGACAGTTAAAATTATTTCAAATTATAGAATGAGACATGGACGTAGTCAAAAAAGAACACTCAGTTTAAAAAAATATTGACATAAAGCATAATGAAGTATAAAGGCTTTTAAGGAGGGGCAATGAGAGAAGGCAATGTTTTTAAGATGGACAAAAACGGATACTATCAGTCTGTCAGAGAGAAGGATCACAGAGCAAAACTACCGTCCGATATGAACCAGACCGTGTGGAGATATATGGATTTCTGGAAACTTGAAGATATGCTGAGAACAAAGAGCTTGTATCTTTGCAGGGCAGACCAGTTGCAGTTGTCTGATAAATATGAGGGCACATACTCTCGCCTTTGGACAAAGAACATGGAAGACTTCTGCTACCGTGTAGGGCAACCACAGCAGATACAAAAAGAAAAGGAAAGTATTGAGCAGAATCGTAGAAGCACCTTTATAAACTGTTGGTGTATGAATGATCATGATCTCGATCTCATGTGGAAGGCGTATATCGAAGACCCTCCTGGTATTGCAATACAGAGCACGGTTGAGAGGCTTGAAAAAGTTCTTGATAATCAGGACAAAAAAGTGCGTGAATTATGGCCTTTGGATCTTTCCATAGTCACCTATTACGACCAGAGAGAAAACGGATTTATTGACTATCCAAGCTTTATTAATCCATTCCTTCACAAGGACTGGCATTTTGAACTCGACAACGAAATACGGATCATCGCATGGAACAAGCCAAAGGATAAATCTGGAATCAAACTTCCTCTTGATCTGAATGTCCTGATAACAAAGATTGTCATGAGCCCTAATTCAACAGAGGCAGACACGAAAAGAGTGAGAAAACTGATGGATGAGGTCGGACTTTCAGGTGTAGAGCTTGGATTTTCACGATATAGGGAATGACAAGGCGCGAAGGGATTTAAATGATGTGTCACCCTTCGACGGGCTCAGGGTGACACGCTGAAACATCGGAAGCTCTTATGACCTGTATTCGTGCTTGAAGTCCTTGTGGTAGAGCTTTGATTCCTTGCCCATGGACTCTTCGGAGGCGCGGAGGGATTCTCCCACGTAGATCAGGGCGGTCTTTTTGATGCCTGCCTCTTTCACCATCTCTGCGAGATTACTCAGCACGTCGCGTATCACCCTCTGGCCGGGCCATGATGCCTTTTCGACTACCACGACGGGGGTGTCTGCCGGATACCCCTGGAGGAGTTCGTCTCGCACCTTCCCTGCCATTCCAACGCTCAGGAAGATCACCATGGTGGACTTGTGTTGTGCCAGGCTGCTCAGTTTCTCTGACTCAGGGACCGGAGTCCTTCCCTCCATCCTGGTGAAGATCACCGTCTGGCTGATCTCGGGGATGGTCAGCTCCTGGCCGAGGATCGCGGCCCCTGCCATGGCTGAGGAGACGCCGGGGACTACCTCGTACTCAATACCCAGCGGCCTGAGCCTCTCTATCTGCTCTGAGATGGCGCTGTAGAAGGAGGTGTCTCCTGTGTGAAGACGGACAACCGACTTTCCGGCCCGGACTCCTGTCTCCATGACAGCGATTGTCTCGTCGAGGGTCATGGAGGCTGAATTGTGGATCTCCGCCTTTATGCCCTCAAGGAGGGCGGGGTTCACGAGGCTTCCGGCGTA
>JBAZFD010000089.1:0-7565 GCA_041653575.1 Thermodesulfovibrionales bacterium | reverse complement strand
TGACTTGAGATGCGCACACGCCGCTTGCCGCCGAAAATGGCCGACTTCTGCATGTTCATGTCATCTCGATTGAGGCATGAGGGGCTGTGGGAAATCAGGATGTGAAAATTGACGAAATTTTTTTCCATAAGAAGGCTCCTTTCCTTTAGGTTAGTTTGTTTTCTTAGGCTGATTGAGGAAGTACTCCTCCAGAAGATCCCGCTTGCTTCGCTCGTTCCAGTACCAGAGCAGTTTTGCTGTCTTTGGCCAGTTCACTGACGGCTCAACCATCTGCAATATGCGGCGAAGCTGGATCATGTCGTTGGGCGCATCTGAACGGACAACCTGAAAAATCCTTTTTTCGCTGATCCCTTTACCCCTGGCAAGGGCTTTACCAAGGCCGGTATCCTCTTCGGTATGGGTGATGCACGGGAGACAGTAGATCAGGCGCTGAAAAGCCTGTTTCTCCATCTCGCTTGTTGCTTTGCCGCTAAAAAGACGATAGAAGGCAGGCACTTCTATCAGTTCTTCAGGCTTGGCGACACGCCTCAGCTCTGCCTGGGGGCCGGGAGACAACTGTTTCCAGGCTCTATAGAGTTCCATGAAGTCAGGCAGCTTCTGTTGTTTCACTATCCCCTCCTTTATCCTGTTGTGGTTCAAGATTGCATACGTGTTTATAGAGAATTCTTCTGGAAACCGCCAGAGTGTGGATAATCTCAGGGTCTCGCAGATATGGGGTGACGGACTCATTGAAGAGCTCTTCAACGATACGCTTGAGAGAGCTGCGCATTCTATCCAGTTCATGTTCCGGTTTTTCAAAGTCTATGTTCGCCAAGGCGTCCTCAATGGTGGGCTCTGACCTGCGGTAAAATTGGGCCTCCGCTGCCTGATGAAGCTTAACCCCGGCTCCTTTGACATCCTTGACACCATTAGCAAAAACATAAAGGGCCTTGTAAAGGGCATCGCGGTAGCCGCGTCCCAGAGAAACCAGAAAGTCAATGACATGCGTATGACTGTCCCATCCGTGATTCAGCGTGAAAACCTCGTGGCGGCGCTCCAGAACTGAGGCCTGATTGTTGCGGTAGCCACCTACCAGCAGATGGAGTTTTGTGGCATTGGCTCCGTAAACCTGACGCAGCTGGCTCAAGACTGTTGCCGGTTGCTGCCCTTCGGTGTTATCGGTCAGGTGTTGTTGCACCACAAAACGACTCAACTGGGTCCAGGAGGGAGCTGTGGTTGTGAAGGCAACAAACCTCTCTTCAATAACTCCCTTTTTACTGATCATGATCCTTGGAGAATGGGGGTGGGGCCATGTTCCGGCTATGGTGTAACTGAACTTGGCCTTGTTGAAGGCCCTATATACAATATCTGTCCTACAACCACAACATGAGCATGAATCAGCCTTGGAGGGGGGGAGTAGTTCCACGTGCGCAGGCTGCCACAGCAGGCCACGAACCAATCCTACCCGTTGCGCAGGAATGGTTTCACCAGGCCTGATCGGCTCAATCCATGTTGGCTTCTGGTTTGCGGAATCGTGATGCCATGGAAAGGTCTTGACCAGTTCTGTTTCAGCAAGGACATTGAGCCAAATGCTCCTTCTGAGGTGATCCCCTTGGACAAGCGTGGTAACCGGTGCGTTTCCCCGCAGTCCCGCTTTGAAGCCGCCACCGAAGCTGGGGGCGCATGACGCTTGGTTGAAGAGGGCAATGGCCGCGCATCCCCCACAGAGGCCATCAGCCAATCCGGGCTGGTTGATAAAGCAACTGTTGGTCGCTCCCGTAAGTCCGGCCAGGAGTTTATCCATAGGGGTAGGGTCCTTAGCGGCAACTCCGTGCACCTGCATAAAAGGATACTTCGGGTGGTCAAGCCTGAACCAGTCTGCAAAGGGCTGAATCGCAGCATCGTACTCAGCCTCCAGCATCGGGTTAGCGATGCGAGCTTTTAGCTCTGAGGTTGTCTTCGGAGTGCTGAGCGTCTGGGTGATGCAGATCAGCAATTGTATTGCAGCAAGCTCCATGTCGTCTCTCGGCAGAGACAACTCCCACTTTCCCTTTGTGCAGAGCAATTGTCGTAATACAATCCTTTCTACTCCTCCCCCCTCAATCGGGCGGACAGGTATCCATTGGTCTGTCAATAGGTTCATTTCGTTTTCTCCAGTCCCATGTCTTTGTGATAATGAAACGTCACCCCCTTAGAGGCGCCTGTGTATGAATCACTGTCCCTCTTCATTTCAAGCCAGAACCTTCCCTCCCTGTCAACTATTCCTTCATCAAAATACCCCTTCCACGAGTTGGGTACTCCAACGCTGTTCAGAGATAAGGCCTCAAAACGCTGGATCTCTTCAAGCTGTTCAAAGACAGTCCCATCCATCAGTGTCTTGCCGTGAGACCCCAGACAATACGGCACAACAGTAAGATTCATCTCTCCGTCCCTGGTGACAGCCGTTATCTTCTCGTCTGTGTCAGCAAAAGGGTTGAGCGCAGCATCCACTATGAAGCGCGCTTTCATCCTCTTGACGAATTCCACTTCATCTCTGAATTTCTCATATCCCTTTTCCACCTCCTCAGGTTCGTCTTCCCATGACTCATCACTGTAGGCCGGTTCAATCCAGGTCCGGTAAGCCTCTGGAAAGCCTATTCTCCCCTCTGTTGCTGACAGCAGTTGTTGAGCAGTACGCCAGAGCACCCTCGTATTGGCGTATATTTTTTCATGGAGACCGTAGCTGGCATCATCTTCCGGTAATAGAACTGTGCAGAGAGGTTCTTCAAAACCCGCTGGACGGCTGGAACGATTGTGACGGTGCAGCCGTCCGATACGCTGGAAAAGGAGATCTACGGGGCAGAGCTGCGTTATGAGCCAGTCAAAGTCGAGATCCAATGACTGTTCAATGACTTGTGTTGCCACTATGATACGGCCTGACGTGCGCTCTCCTTCAGGTCCAAAATGCTTTATAGCATCCAGCTCCTTCTCCTGGCGGTGGCTGTAGCAGTAGCGGGCATGGAACAGATCAACCGGCAGATCGGTCATTGCTCTCAGCCTTCGAGCAAGTTTCTGGGCAACATCAACAAGGTTGCAGACGATGGCCACCTGCGCCCCTTGAGCAGCAGCGGAGATAACGCGCAGCAGCAGTAGTTCATCTGGCACCATCTGCGAAACCCTTACAGTCTCGATCTTTACGGAGTTTTTTTGTGGCTGCTGCTCCGAAGGAAGCTCAAAAGGAGTTGTTGTTGTGCCTGCAGTCCATGTAGCCAGAGGGTAAGGCGCTTTTTCTTCCTGCTGTTCCAGCTCAGCAGACCACGCAGCACAGAGTTTCTGCCGCTGGCGCTCCGGAAGAGTGGCAGAAAGAAGGATCGCCGCGCCGCCCGAGGCTTTCTGCTGCCTCAATACTTCCTCCAGCAGGCCGTACATGTAAGCGTCATAGGCGTGGACTTCATCCACGATGAGAACGCTCCGTCCCACCCCGAAGCCGCGAACAAAGCGATGTTTGACAGGGAGCACAGAAATGAGGACCTGATCTACTGTGCAGACGCCTATTTGCCCCAGGAAGACCCGTTTGCGGCTTTCTGCCAGCCATTCGCTGCACTGTACCCAACCGTCTTCTCCTTCATATCCCTTAATCGCTGAGTGCTTGATCCTGATGAAGTCCTTGTTGAATCGCGCCGAGCCGTGGGCCAGCAATACGTTGGGGCGGCTCTCAAAAAGCAGCGACGCGATACGCTCAAGTCGCCCAAGCATGGCATTCGCTGTGGCTTGTGTCGGCAAGGCGAAAACAATGGAGTCCGCCAATCCTGCATTAATGAGTCGCCATGCATATGCCAGAGCCGCTTCAGTTTTGCCGCTGCCAGTGGGAGCCTCAACAATGGTTAACCCGGATTCCATCGGCAGTTTGTCTACCAAAATCTGCATTGAACGTGGGTGACTGTCTGGTTTAAGCAGGGAGACAACCCCGGCATAGGGCTGAGAGCGGTTGGTAATCCCAGCAAGGTCAAGCACTCTTACGGCATCCTCAGCATGCTTTTCCTCGAAGTATTCGCGTAGATCTTGGGTCTCCTGACGATAGGAAAAGTTCTGCTCGTCGCACCGAGAGCCAAGCCAATCGGAAACAGAGCAAAATCCGGCCATGAGAGGAGAAAAAACAGGTGGGATGTCTTTGAGAGAAAGCGAGACGGGGCGAAGAAACAACTCTTCCAGCACAACAAGCCACTCTTTACGCGCCTGCAAATCAATATCCGAAAGTCTTTTGTCACATGTTGGAGGCAGCGGAGACGGATCAACGTTTTCAGCGTATTTGATGTTACCGTGATGTCCTGCTACAGCCTCAAGCCAAGGTTTCCAGGCAAGCCATCGGTCTGAGCATGTTTCTTCCAGATCGTCCAGAAAGCTCAGGCTGTCTCCTATGCTCAATTGTTCACGCTCAAGCATCTTTGCATGGTCATCCATAAACCATGCAAGCCCTCTTTCTCCGTGGTAATATACCTTGCAGTCCTGCACCGAGGGCAAAGCATTGTAACTCCCTGCATTCGGATAAAACTCCTGCCAAACCTGAGCGGCACGCAACTGGAAGCGCACATCGAACTTCCCATAATCATGGAGAGCGGTAAAGAACAACACCCACGCCCGTATCTGCTCTTCTGATATGGTGTTGTGAATCCGAAAGCCGCGGCGGATAGCAGGGCTGGCAGCCCACCACGCAGCCGCCACAGCCGTGACATCCAGGCAGTGGTACACCAGAAGATGCCACTTCGATTCTCCCTGATATTCTGGGTCGGCCTTTCCCCAATACCGAAAATATAAAGACTCTATTTTCGTTTTCACTTTTCTGATTGTACCACTCCCCCTATGTCAATCAGTGTCGTACCTCCCATAAACCCTGCTCATATTGGCGATCTCCTTTCTCACCTCTTCGCGAAGCTCCCAAGGCTCCACCACCACCACCTCAGCCCCGTAGCTGAGGATGCGCCTCTTGACCTCTCTCAGGTCAGCCGCAGGAAAGGTTAGGGTGAGGCTGCCGTCTTCGCCGCTGGTCGCTTCCTGGCGGGGATGCCAGACCTGCTCTCCGACCCATGCCGCAACCTTGGCGGAAAATTTCAGCATGACCTCTGTTGACTCCTCCCCCTGCATGATCCCGAAGTTTTTTCGTAAATGCTCCCTGATGGAGGGAAGGTTGTCAGGCAGGCTTATCTCGACCTCTGATGATGCAACAGCCCTGACCCTGGAAAGGGCAAAGTCCCGCAGCTCTTTCTTTGATGCGCAGTAGGCTATGATGTGCCAGCTGCCCATGTAGTGGATCAGGTGGAGGGGTAGTATGGTTCTGCTTGTCTCTTTGCCGGTGTGAGGAGAGTAATAGGTGATAGAAAGGGGCTTCTGATCGAATAGGGCGCTCACGATTTCATGGAAAACCCTTTCATCGACCCTGGAGTATTCGATGTTCTTAACGGAGATCTTATCTGCAAGCGCGTTCGGGGTGAGGTTGTGGTCACTTCTGCCTCCTGATATCTGGTCGATAAGTCGGAGGAGATTCTGTTTGATACCGGCGTCGGGGATGGATGAGGCGAGCCTGACCGCCAAGGCAAGGGCTATAATAGTGTCTTCGCTGATCCAGCTCGACGGGAGTTCGTAGGTATCATCGGTGTAATAATATCCTTTTTTTTCGTTGCTGTACTGAAGAGGAGCCTTGAGTCTATCGCGTATAAAATCCACAGCCCGTTGAGCAGTCCTTGGAGATATTTCAAACTGCCCTGCGAGTTGGGTTGCGTTGGGATATCTGCCTGATTTTACCTTGCTGTGAAACCACAGGAACCTCTCGTACGTGAGCCTGTCACCCATGAGCCCCCTCCTGAGGATTCATTGATTTTCTCATTCTATCTGCGCCAGTGGTTCTTTGCTCATCATGACAATGCGGCCTGATAAGGCCTTGTGAAAATGATAGCACACACCGTTTCTTCCGGCTATTACAAATAGATACGCTGATTGTAATAGAGTCAGATGATTGCTATAGGTGGTCAACCTTCGTATAATGCGTCTCAGGATGATATAGTTATTGCTGGAGGGACTGCCATGAACTCTATAAACAGGACGCGGGAAGAGCTGGCTCGGGAGCTTGATGCTATGCGCCTGAAGCTGGAGGATTTTGACCGGTGCAGGAATGAGTTTGAGGGGATGCGCGAGAGGTACGAAAAGCTCCTCGACGCTGCGCCTGACGCCATGGTCTTCGTCAACAGAGACTCCAGGATTGTCCTCGTCAATGCCCAGGCAGAGGCCCTCTTCGGGTACAGGCAGGAAGAGCTGGCGGACAAGGCGTTGGAGATCCTGATCCCACCCAGGTTTCGGGAGGGACACCGGCGGCTCATCGAGGATTATTTTGCAAACCCCAGGCTGCGCACCATGGGGTCTGACCTCAAGATATCGGCCCTGAGGAAAGACGGCACGGAGTTCAGGGCGGACATCAGCCTGAGCCCTCTGAAGCTTGAAGGGGAGCTGCTTGCTACTGCCGCGATCAGGGACGTGACTGAGCGGGTAACGGCCCAGGAGCTGATCGAGCGGAATTACCATATCCAGAGGGTGATAAACGCCATACTGAAGGTATCGCTGGAGGCCATCCCTTTTCATGATCAGCTGGAGCGGGCACTTGATCTCATCCTCTCTGTGCCTGATCTCTCACTCCAGTCAAAGGGGTCTGTCTATCTTGCCGCTGAAGGGACGGATGAGCTTGTCCTGGAGGTCTCGCATGGGATGACTGAGGCCCAGCTGAACTCCTGCGGCAGGGTCCCCCTGGGGAAATGTCTCTGCGGCAGGGCAGCCTCCAGCTGCGAGGTTGTCTTCACCGATTGCGTGGGTGAAGGGCATGATTTAGCCTTTGAGGATATGTTCCCCCACGGCCATTACTGTGTCCCCATAGTATCAGGCGGAAAGGCCCTGGGGCTGATCAATGTCTATCTGCGGGAAGGCCACAGGAGAGACCAGGCTGAGGAGGCCTTTCTCATTGCTGTGGCAGACACCATCGCAGGCATCATCGAGCGCAACAGGGTCAAAGAGGCGCAGGAGAGGCTTCAGAAACAGCTCCTCCAGTCGGAAAAGCTGGCGGCCCTGGGCAGGGTGGCGGCGAATGTGGCACATGAGATCAGGAACCCCCTCACCTCTGTGGGGGGCTTTGCAAAGAGGCTCCAGAAGAGGGTGCAGGAGGGGACACCGGAAAGGGAGTATGCCGATATCATCACTTCAGAGGTTGCTGTGCTTGAAAACATTCTCAGGGACGTCCTTTCTTTTTCCCGCGTCGCAGCTCTCCATCCTGAAAAACAGGAGATCAGCTCAGTGGTTGACGGGGTGGTGGCGATCTATGAGGAACGATGCCTGGAGCGGGGGATAACAGTTGTACGATCATATGCCGAACTGCCGGAGATCTTCATGGATAGGGAGCAGGTCAGAGAGGTGATCGGGAATATCGTCCTGAACGCCCTTGACGCCATGCCCTCAGGCGGGAGGCTTTCCATTGCCACAGGCAGGGAGGTCCTGCGCGATGAGCCTTATGCCTTCGTGAGGATCGGGGACACAGGAGGGGGGATTGCCGGGGAGATTGCAGACAAGAT
>JBAZFD010000088.1:0-7594 GCA_041653575.1 Thermodesulfovibrionales bacterium | reverse complement strand
GGCCTGAGAGCACCACCCTCTTGCCCAGCTTGTGGAGCCTTTGGAAATAAAGCGCGCCGAGGGGAAAAATTCCCCCTCCTTGCTCCCGAGGCTCGAACCTTGTTCCGGCTACAAGTAGAAATAGCCGATGTCCGGCTGAATAGTGCAGATATCTGTGATTTGTCCCGGCCTTTTGGAAAGGGCTCGAAGTAATGGGTTTTCTTTTTTATACAGTGGCTGTATAATTGTTCTAACTGCCTATAAAAGGCAGCGCAAGTAACATTTAATCCAGTATATTGAGGGGGCTTCCCCATTGTTCGAGCCTTTTAACAGAGGAAGAGAGTTGCCAGATAATAAATAATGTTGCGCAAGAACTGAACAAGTGATAACATCCGATCCATCCTGCAAGACAGCTTCAGCGTCTGAGGCGTTGAAGTTCTGGCTTGAAGAATACAAGGCGCTATCCTCCGATATCCAAAATAGGGTCACGCTTCAGCATGGCCTTTTCAATATGAATATACTGTTGGCCGTTGGCCTTTTGGGCTTCATAGCAAATCTAATAAAGACCGACGTCAACCTCGTGGCCAGCTATCCGATACGGTTGCTTGCAGAAGGGTTGCCATTAATAATGTCTTTCTTTGTGTGGCGGCACCTAAACCATGACGTTAACATCATAGACAAGGCTACATACATCCATACAGTCATTCGCCCGCATGTCGCTGCTCTATCAGGCGATACAGAGCTGCTTGGGTTCGAGAGATTTCTGGAAAAGTGCAGGCGAGACAGATTAACGCGATTTGGGGTCGTCATAACGCTGGGAGGCGAACACTTCTTCCATCTTATGTTTTCTCTGGCCTTCTTGATGATTGCCTATGCCGTTTTTTTTCTTCAGCCGGGGCACTGGGTTCTGGCTAAGAATGCTCAGGAAGCTCTCCTTTTCCTTTGCAGCGCTGAGAACGGGTTGCTGCTGATTTCGACTCTCTTCACAATCGAGACACTTAAAGTACGACTTAAGGTTGCCAAAGCCTATGGCAGCATAGTCCCGAATCCAAGTTCACTCTGGTGTTGACCTATGCAGATAATAGGGCAAGACATTGAAATATAAGTTTTAAGGATGGATAAATATGATGTTTCACGTTCTGGCCCATCTCCTTTTTCTTATCTCAAAGCCGGGGATGACCAGCATCCCGTACTTCTGCCGCGTCCTCTCCGTCTCCTCCTGTTAAAGTACCTGCAAATCACACCCATAAGCCTCTCAAAAAAACAGTTTCTTTCATACGCAGATTCGCATCGCCCCAGCCATGGAAGGGGCTCTTTCTTTCCCTCTCCAGACTTGAAAGTAGTCTATTCCTATCCGGTGTCTTCGCGCATTTTATCTTGAATATCCTCCTTTCTGGAGCTATAATTTTCAAAGAGGCAGAAGCAGTTAAGTGAGATTGCTTCCTCAGAGGTAGGGCATGATGGCAGATAAAAAGACCAGTTCCTTCGAGACCTTGAATACCTTATGGATGACAGCACTCGCTATAACATTCTTTGTAGCGACACTCATACCATCATGGGGCAAATATATTGAGATATTTCAGAAGGACAAGATGCATTTTGCCGAATCGACTACCTTAGCAATAGTGACGTTCATCCTCTTTCTTAGATATGCGATTGCTTGTCATTATGAGTTGGGGATGTTAGCCGATCATGTAGATGAATCATCGGCTCCAAGAATTAGAGCTAAAACGTACGTTGTGATAATGTCTCTTGCTCTATTCTTCGGGGTCCTTATTTCCGTATCAGATAAAATATTAATTTACGCAGTACTCATAGTCATCTACAATTTGATCGACTTGTGGGGTGGTTTTCAAGTCCAGAAGATTCTTAGACCACTAATTGATGAGAGAATAGGTGCAGAAAAATCCCAGCAAGAAATTGAAATCTTAAGAACAATTGACTGTTACTATTTTCAAAATCCAACGCTGCAAAGAATTGTCACGATCATGTTTGTTAATTGGATTGCAGTTTGTTCGGCCCTAATATCATCCTATGAAGAGAAGGGCTTATCGCAGATATACCGGGACATAGCTTACTTGATACTGGTTCTAAACATCATCATAAGCGAACTGTTCATTTTCATTTGGAGAAAAAAGAGAGACAATGCCATTGAACGTATTGAAAGAGACAGCTCAGTAAATCTGAAACGCAAATGAGGGTCTATCACATTTCACAGAGAAGGGCAAAAAAAGCTTGGTCTTGAAAAATCAAGAAGGATTCCCGACAAGCGGGAATGACAGCAATGAGGTAGTACAGATGACAGCCAAGTGACCCCTCCCGGTCTCCCCTTTGTCAAAGGGGAGGGAAACGATCCCCGTCAAATCAGAAAATGTCTAAAAGGTCCTGTTTTTTATGAGGTAGGAGTAATAGCCTGCGGCGTTGGTGGGGATTCTCTGGAGGGTCCGGAAGTCTACCTTGTAGAGGCCGAAGCGGGAGTCCATTCCCTGGAGCCACTCGTAGTTGTCTATGAGGGACCAGTAAAAATACCCCCTCACATCTATCCCCTCAGCGATGCAGGTCTCCAGCACATCCACATGTTTTTTGAGGAAATCTATCTTCCTCTGGGCGTCACGGGTCGCTATCCCGTTTTCTGTGATGATGAGGGGCACGCCGAGGCGTGAGGCATAGCGCAGCACTTTTTTCAGGCCATAGGGATGCACCTCCCAGCCAAGGTCCGTGAGGCCGTAGCCGTCTATGTCCCTGTGCCTCAGCTCAACGCCCATCTTCTTGAGGGGATTGAACCTGATGTGGGTCCTGGTGTAGTAGTTCACGCCGAAAAAATCCAGCTTGTCCTTGATGGGCACCTCCACGATGAGGGGCTTGCTGAAGGGGAATTTCACCCTGAGTGAGCCGGTGAGAAAGGCGTCGAGGAGGGAGTGGTTGTAGAAGTATTTGGCTATCTTTGAAAGGAGCCTGTCCAGGGGATTCCAGCTCCGCCAGGGCGCGAGGGCTGCCATGTTGTGGGCAACGCTCACGAGGGCATCGGGGAACCGACTGTGTATGATATCGTAGGCCCTGCCGTGGGCTGTGAGGATGTTCTTCATGGCCTGCACCGCAAGGGCTGCGTCCCTGACTCCGGGAGGCATACACCCCTCAAGATAACCTCCCAGGATGAGGACATAGGGCTCGTTGAAGGTGATCCAGTATCTCACCCCTTCTATCTCCGAGATAATCCGCTCAGTATATTCAAGGAACTTCTCCACTGAACGGCTGTCGTGCCAGGGGTACCGGTTGATGAACCAGAGGGGATGGGTGAAGTGGTGGAGGGTCACCATGGGCTCTATGTTGTTCTCCCTGAGGATCCGGATGATCTCCTGGTAGTGGGCGACGGCGTCGCTGTCCCAGGTCTCCTCATAGGGCTGGATCCTGCTCCATTCGAAGGAAAACCGGTAGGAGTTCACCCCCAGTTCCTTCAGGAGCATCAGGTCGTCTTTGTAAAGGCTGTAGTGGTTGGTGATATCAGGCGTTGCGCCTATGATGGCGTCCCAGGAGCTCCAGTCTGCATAGGGGGATCCCTCAAGCTGGAAGGCCGATGTGGCCACCCCCCAGAGGAATCCCAGTGCGCGGGAACTGCCTGAGGCCATGGGGTCCTTAATGGGCTACGGCTACCTCTGCCGCAGGGTTCATTAGCTCAGTGAAGACTGTTTTCTTTCTGTATATCGGGCATACCGATGTCTCGCCTGACATGCAGAGCGTCCGGAGCTCCTGGATACTGGGGGAATAGGGTCTGTCATGGCCGGTGCAGGACTCTATGGTCCAGCCTTGATCCGAGAGGGAGAACCTGGTCAGATAGATGCATCTCATAGGGGGCCTCCTTGATGGAATTATACAGCCTCCAGGCTGCTCCCTTATCTTATCGATTTCCCTGTTACAGGGAGATGACAGGACGGTTACCTTTTCATAAAGGATCTTCCCTCTGCCTTCATGACTGAGCCGCTGGCAGGGATCAGTGCCCCTGATCTTACCCATTGAGAGGCCCGGCATTATTATGTCTCCACAAAATACCCGATCCCCCTCATGGTCCTGATGTATTTCGGGTCGTTGGGGTCCTGCTCTATCTTGGTCCTGAGCCTCCTGACATGGACATCAACAGTCCTGGGCTCCACAAAGACATCATCGCCCCAGACCGCATTAAGAAGGTGTTCCCTGCTGTATATCTTGTTGGGCCTCTCGGCAAGGTAGAGGAGGAGCTTGAACTCAGTGGCGCTGAGCTTTGTAATCCTCTCTCCCACGGTCACGGTGTACTTCTCTTTGTCTATGACCATATCCTTGATCAGCAGGATATTCCCCGTCTCCTGGAGTACAGGCTGCTGCTGTTCAGCCCGCCTCAGGACCGCCTTTACCCTGGCCACCAGTTCCCTGGGGCTGAAGGGCTTAGTGATGTAATCGTCAGCCCCCATCTCAAGGCCGAGGACCTTGTCCAGCTCCTCCCCCTTCGCGGTGAGCATCACAATGGGGATGCGGCTGGTCTCAGGCCGCCCCCTGATGATCCGGCAGAGCTCAAGCCCCTGAATGCCGGGGAGCATGAGATCAAGGAGAAGGAGGTCATAGGCCTTCTCCCTGATCAGGTTCAGGGCCGCCTCACCGTCATAGGCGGCATCCACAGCAAACCCCTCCCTGGTGAGATTGTAGGAAAGGAGTTCCACGATATCAGCCTCGTCGTCAATGACAAGGATATTCTTCATCTGTCCCCCCGTGAAAAGTCGGTTTAAGGCGCCACCCCGATCGATCTCTGTGCATAATGCATATGGTTGGGGCGGCATTTCAGGATCCTGTAAGCCTGAAATGCCGCCCCAGTTGAGCAGATTACTGCACCTGCTGAAATCAAATAACAGACCCTTTGATTTCAGACAACTCCGGCTTTTCTCAGTAAACCCCGTTTGCCTTCCAGTAGGTCTTGACCTTTTCCTTCAGGGACTTGGGCAGGGGGATGTAGATCAGCTCCTTCGCCTTTGCGTCGCCCTTTGCAAAGGCCCAGTCATAGAACTTCACGGTCTTCATGTTGGAGTCCTTCTTGTCTTTTGCAAGGAGGATGTAGCTGACGCCTGCAATGGGCCATGCCTGCTTGCCGGGGGCGTTGGTGAGCCAGAGGTAGAACCCCTTCTTCGCGTCGAAGTCGCCGCTCTCGGCTGCATCCTCAAAGCTGTCGAAGCTGGGCTCCACAAAGTTTCCTGCCTTGTTCTTCAGGGCCGTGTGGGCCATCCTGTTCTGCTTGGCATAGGCGAACTCAACGTATCCTATGGAGTTGGCTGCCCTCTGGACATAGTTTGCCACCCCCTCGTTGCCCTTTCCGCCGATACCCGCAGGCCACTTCACTGAGGGGCCTGCGCCCACTGTCTTTTCCCAGTCTTTGCTGGCGCCGCTCAGGTAGTTGGTGAAAATCGCGGTGGTCCCTGATCCGTCAGACCTGTGGACAACGGTGATCTCTGCATGGGGCAGGTTCAGCTTGGGGTTCATGGCCTTTATCCGTGCATCGTCCCAGAACTTTATCTGGCCGAGGAAGATCTTGCCGAGGCTGTCGCCGTCGAGCCTGAGCTGTCCCGCCTGTACACCCGGGATGTTCACCACAGGGACGACTCCTCCGATGATGGCGGGGAACTGGAGGAGTTTGTCCTTTGCCAGTTCCTCAGGCTTCAGGGGGTTGTCTGATGCGCCGAAGTCAACGGTCCTGCTGGTGATCTGCTTGATTCCTCCTCCTGAGCCGATGGACTGGTAGTTGAGCTGCACGCCTGTGGCCTTGTTATATCCGAAGGCCCATGCGGAATAAACAGGGTAAGGGAATGTGGCCCCTGCTCCGTTGAGGGTTTCCGCCGCCCCTGCCGGAAGTGTGATTGCCAGAAGCAGCACAAACGCTGAAAACAGCCTGAAGAAAACTTTCATCTCTCTCCTCCTGATGGTATTGTTTGGTCTTGGAAGACTGTCTTCATTATCCGCAAAAAGGCATTACTTGCCTATTACGGAGGTGTTACAGTTCTGTTACAGCTGGCTCTCCTGATTGGTGCTGCCAATCAAAGGAGAGAACAAGGCGAAAAGCTTTAAAAGATATTTATATGGTCATAAAGAGTTCTCAGTTGATTCTCTTTCAGGGAACAGTGTACATTTAAAGATGTCAGATAATGCAGCTTTTCAATCCCTTCTTGATGAATCAGTGAGAATCCATGGTCATCTCTGCCCCGGTCAGGTGCTGGGGGTGAAGATGTCCATGCTCGGGCTCCGGCTCGCCGGAATCGAAGAGCCCAGGGGCAAGGACAGGAAGAGCATCCTTGTCTTTGTGGAGATGGACCGGTGCGCCACGGATGCGGTGCAGTCCGTCACCGGTTGCAGTCTCGGCCACAGGACCATGAAGTTTATGGACTACGGCAAGATGGCAGCCACCTTTATGAACCTCAGGACAGGGAAGGCTGTCAGGGTTGTGGCGCGTGAAGACGCAAGGGACAAGGCAAAACAGCTTTTCCCAGAGATGGAAAACAAATACGCTGCCCAGCTGGAGGCGTACAAGGTTATGGAGGAGAGGGACCTCTTTGATTGGATGGATGTGGAGGTCCAGGTAAGGCCTGAGGATATGCCGGGAAGGCCTATGAAGCGGGTGGTCTGTGACCAGTGCGGTGAGCATGTCCAGGACATGCGTGAGATATATAAAGACGGGCGGGTCCTCTGCAGGCCCTGCGCCCATGGCGGGTATTTCCGGCTCAGATAAGGAGAAGCTATGTGCGACGTGCATGACAATGAAAAGAGGATGAGACTGGGCGTCAAGACTATCCCGGTAGGAGAGTCTGTAGGGATGGTGCTGGCCCATGATATAACCGAGATCAGGCAGGACGAGACCAAGGGCCCTGCCTTCAGGAAAGGTCATGTAGTCGGGCCTGAGGATATTGAACGGCTCCAGAGGCTGGGAAAGGACAATCTCTTTGTCCTTGAGCTCAATGATGACGAGATGCATGAAGACGAGGCGGCCCTCACCCTGGCCCGCAGCCTTATGGGAGAGGGGCTCGTCATAAAAGGGGAGCCTAAGGAAGGGAAGGTGGATATCCTCGCTGCAAGGGACGGGATACTGAAGGTGGATAAGGATGCCCTCCTACAGTTCAATATGCTCGGCGATGTGATGTGCGCCACCCTCCATTCCAATACCGTGGTGCGAGAGGGGCAGTTGGTGGCAGGGACCAGGGCGATCCCCCTGGTGGTGAAAAAGACAATTATAGAAGAGGCTCTGCGCTGTGCAGGGAAGGGCGTGATAGAGGTGAAGGAGATCAGGAGGCCGAAGGTCGGCGTGGTCATCACCGGCAACGAGGTCTACTACGGCAGGATCACCGACGCCTTTGCGCCGGTCATCAGGAGGAAGATCGAGGAGGTCCACGGCGAGATCGTGGGCATCTACTACGCCCCTGATGATGAGGCCTTCATCGAGTCCCGCCTCAGGGAGCTCATGGATGCCGGGGCGGACCTCCTCATCACCACAGGAGGCATGTCTGTTGACCCCGATGATGTGACCCGCTTTGCCATAAGGAGACTGGGCGCAGAGGAGATCACCTACGGCTCCTCAGTCCTCCCCGGAGCAATGTTTCTGGTAGCATAT